>JAIPBM010000010.1 GCA_021739695.1 Flavobacteriales bacterium
AAACCTACCGCTTAAAACGCTGCATTCCGTATTCAGAATTGAAATTGACCGCTAATGGTCATAGAATCCTACACCCTGAAAAGAAGAAAAATGATAGAAAATAAACTTTTAGTAAGTCTTGGTTTTTACCTCAGTTCTTCCTGAAACGAAACGAGGATGAGAAAGCGAGCAGTATTGATGTCACGAGTATCCAGTGATGAACAGGCAAAAGGATACAGTCTGGATGTTCAGACTGAATCATTAGAGAAGTACTGTGAGCGATCTGACATTGAAGTGGTCTATTCATTCAAAGAGGATCATTCAGCTAAAAACTTCGAGCGACCAGCGTTTAAAGAGTTTATCTCATTCGCAAAGAAGAACAGAGGTAAGATTGATGAGTTACTTTTCACTTCTTGGGATCGATTTTCAAGAAATATTCAAGAGGCCTACAAAGTCATTGATCTACTGAGAGAGTTGGGTATTTCACCCCAAGCAATAGAGCAGCCCATTGACCTTTCAACTCCAGAGAACAAGGCGATACTTGCCATGTATTTGGTCATTCCTGAAATAGATAACGACCGAAGATCGATCAAGACAAAAGGTGGTATCCGTGCAGCGCTTAAATCTGGTCGATGGTGTAGCAAAGCTCCATACGGTTACAGGAATACCAGAGATGAGAATAATAAACCGCTGATCGTACGCGGTGAACACAGCGATAACATCAGATGGGCATTCGAACAGGTGCTGGAAAATGCAACTCAGCGTGAAATACAGCGTGAATTGAATAAGCGCGGCTGCATGATTCAAAAGACCCGCGTTGGCCTCATGCTTAGGAATCCTGTTTACATTGGAAAGATTGAAGTTCCCGAATATGGAAAAGAACCTTACCAGTTAGTCGAAGGGGTACATGAAGCAATCGTTTCAGAAAAACTGTTCTATCAGGTACAGGATGCGTTGAATACTAAAGGTCCAAGGAGGGTAATGTCCAAGAAGACAAGCGACCAATTGCTACCATTACGCGGTAAACTCAAATGTTCTAAATGTGACGCAAAATTGACGGGCAGTCGATCACGTGGAAAATTGGGCGGTCATTACGCCTACTATCATTGCAACCATTGCAGGAATGAGCGCCATCGGGCAGACCTTATTAATCAAGTGATGGAAGAGGTCTTGGATTCTGCCAAATTGAACAGCAGACTTGACAGGTTAGTTGAAGCTATATGCGCTGACCTTTTAACTGCTGATAGTTCTCAAACAGCTGCCAAGGTCAATAAGTTGAAGCAGACCGTGTCGAAGCAGAACGACCGAATCCAGCGGTTGCAGGACAATCTTGCTGATGGAGTTGTTTCTTCAGATGACTATATGTCTATGAAGACGCGTTTTTCCAAGGAATTGAATGAAGCGCAGAACGAATTGAATCATTTAAAGGCTCATGATTCAAGCAAAGAATCAATTATTCGCAAAGCGGTCGAGGCTCTGAATAATTTAGGGGTGAACTATCGTAATTCTTCGGCAGACCGTAAGATTAAGCTTGTAGGTTCGATATTTCCAGAAATGATTGAATTTGACGGAAACAAATGTCGAACCCCGAAAATAAATGAAGCCGCTGCTCTGTGTTTCAATGTTGATGGGCGATTGCGAGGAAATAAAAAAGGGACACTTCATCAAAAAATGGAAGTGTCCCTTTTGGTAGCCCGTAGGGGAATCGAACCCCTGTTACCAGGATGAAAACCTGGCGTCCTAACCCCTAGACGAACGGGCCGTTTTATTTAACGGAGTGCAAATGTAAAATTTTATCAAAAATGAAAAACAATCGGTAAAAAATTATTCTGAAGAATCTTGTTCGTGACTGAATTGAAATCCTAATCGTTTGCCCGTTTTCACATTCATCTGCTTCGAAATGTCGATCATTTGGCCAACTTGAACCGGTCCCATGCTGGAAAAAGGTGGAGTTAAAAGGTCAAATTCTTGGCAGTATTGGACGGCAGACATGATGATCTTCCTTAGCGATGGTCCATCTAACTGCGAAGAACCGAAGTCGTTGTAGAGAAAACCCAATTGTTTTTTGCCTTCCATAAAATAGTGGCCTTCTGCATTCACAAACAATCGACCCACAAGATATCCAAGGTCTTCCAGTCGATTAAGTTCAAAGGAAGAATTCAGAAAATTGAAGATGCTGATCATCCCGCAGTATGCATTCAATCGGTCTTTTTCTACATACGAAGTTTTCCAAATCCGATGACTTCGATCAAAATCAAAGACATCATTATGCAGAAAGAAGATGACCACGTCTTCCCCAAATTTCAATTCAGCCTGAAAGTATCCCTTTTCAGTGTACTTGACATCAACGTTGGAGATGCTTTCAACATCGTCACAAAGTTCGTTAGCCAACTTTTCAGCCTCCGATTTGAGCGATTCGAAATAATCCTTGGTCTGATTAAGAACCTTTAGCTTGTGGGTGCTTTTCTCCTTTAGAGACGTAAGAATGGATTGATATTGCTCATTCGAATCCATTAATACGACTTAGCGAAAACCACTATCTGGTTAGAGTCATTCCCAGTATAAACACACTTTCCAGGAACCTTATACGAGTCCTCCAACGGAATGAGCCGAATTGTAGCTTTGGTCTCTTCTTTGATTATTTGCTCGGTCTCTGATGAACCGTCCCAATGAGCAAGAATGAATCCACCTTTATTCTCTAACACGTCTTTGAATTCTGTCCAAGAATTCACGCTTGTAGTATGTGTTTTTCGGTGTTCAAGTGCTTTTTGATACAGGTTGCTTTGAATTTCTTCAAGCAGAGATTGAACATGATCAGCAATTCCTTCGGCAGCTAGCGTTTCTTTGGTAAGTGTATCCCTTCTTGCCACTTCCAAGGTTCCGTTCTCAATATCGCGAGGTCCGAGACCGATGCGTACAGGAACGCCTTTGAATTCGTATTCGGCAAATTTCCAACCTGGTTTGTGTGTGTCGCGATCATCCAATTTCACCGAAATCCCTTTGGCTTCCAGTTCGGCTTTAATCTCACGAGCTCTATCGCACACCAATTTGTATTCTTCTTCCTTTCTGTAAATAGGAACAATGACCACTTTGAACGGAGCCACATTAGGAGGAAGAACAAGACCGTTATCATCTGAATGTGTCATGATCAAAGCGCCCATCAAACGTGTAGAAACACCCCAAGAAGTAGCCCACACGTAATCTTGCTTTCCATCTTGGCCAGTGAATTTTACGTCAAATGCTTTCGCGAAATTCTGTCCTAAGAAGTGTGAAGTGCCGGCTTGTAGTGCTTTTCCATCTTGCATCAATGCTTCTATGCAATATGTTTCAATGGCACCTGCAAAACGTTCGTTGGCTGATTTTGTGCCTTTCCAAACTGGCATTGCCAGGAAATTCTCTGCAAAATCAGCATAAACGTTCATCATTTGTTCAGCCTCGGCAATCGCTTCCTGTTGCGAAGCATGTGCCGTGTGTCCTTCTTGCCAAAGGAACTCGGCTGTTCGAAGAAACAACCTCGTTCGCATTTCCCATCGCACCACGTTGGCCCATTGGTTTATCAATATAGGTAGGTCACGATAACTCTGAATCCAATTTCTATATGTGTTCCAAATAATGGTTTCAGATGTTGGACGAACAATCAGCTCTTCTTCAAGTTTTGCAGTTTCATCTACTTCGATTCCACCATCAGCTGTACTTTTTAGGCGATAGTGAGTTACAACGGCACACTCTTTGGCAAAACCCTCCACATGACTGGCTTCTTTTGCAAAAAAGCTTTTTGGGATGAAGAGTGGGAAATAGGCATTGACGTGTCCGGTTGCTTTGAACTTTTTATCGAGTTCGGCCTGCATGCTTTCCCAAATGGAAAACCCATATGGTTTAATGACCATGCAGCCTCTTACAGCAGAGTTTTCTGCTAAATCGGCTTTTACAACAAGTTCGTTGTACCATTTCGAATAATCTTCTTCACGGGATGTAAAATCCTTCGCCATTTTGGTATGATGTTTGTAAGATTTGTAAACGTTTGCGAAAGGCCAAAATTAAACATTAAGCCGCGCTGACTGTCTTATAAAATGATTGATTGTAAAAGCCAAAAGCCATGAAACGTTCATCTTTCAAAATCATTCTTTCCGTAATCCTGTTCTCAACTGTATCGTTTTCAATCAGTGCTCAGGACGATGATGGAATTTACGGTGACATTTATCAAGCACCTACAATTACTGAAGAGGTGATTGATACGTCAGCCTCACCGCTCGATGGATATTCTACTGTTGATGATTATTATCCAGAAGGAGGCACTACAGGTTCTGTAAATGGTTCAGCTGAGAGCAATTCTCAGCAATATGTTGATCAGAATGGGAACAACATTACCAACAATTATTATGGCGATTACTATGAGGATGACAATGACTATTACTACGCTTCACGAATAAATCGCTTTTACAGGCCGATGTACAACTTCGGCTATTACAATTCTTATTACACCAACATGTACTATTATAATTACGACCCATTTTATTGGGGTACAAGTATTTATGGTGGCTATGGTTCTATGTTCGGATGGAATAATGGATGGAATAATGGCTGGGGAATGGGCTTTGGTTACGGCTATGGATATGGATGGAATAGTCCGTTCTATTATCCAGCTTGCTACGGTGGATATGGCGGCTACGGAGGTTTTGGTTACGGTTACGGAGGCTATGGTTATGGCGGTTATGGTGGCTACGGAGGATATTACAATACCTACGATTCAAACAGTGGAATTTACTACGGCCACCGAGGGTCAGAAGGAACTGGAGGTACAGTTGGTTCAGGATATAGAAACACATCGTTTGCAAACGTGTACAACAAGGCTGCTGAGAATGGACTGGTAAACCACGCGAACAATGGAAACATACTTCAAACTTCTGAGGGCAAAGCTGTTAAGGTTGATCAATCACGGTCTATTGTGAAAGAAAGTGCTTCACAAAATTCAGTGAACCAGATTAACAAGCAGATTGCCACTGAAAGGTCAACGGCTACTTCAAGCGAACGTGTGAACAGTTCGAGTGACGTTTCTAAGAATCCTTATCAACGTAGTTCTGCGGCAAATGTGCCGTCTACACAGCAGCGAAATATTGCTTCGAATGTGGATAGAGTACGCATTCAGTCAACCACGCCACCTAGAACCCGAACTAATCCGAGCAATGCGGGTAATGTTTATCAACGTGGTCAGGATATGTCGAAATACTCGGGTAATCAGCCTAGCAACCAACCTAGTCGGTCTACTTATCAAGATCGTGGAAATGGAAACATGTATCGTGACATTCAGCGTACACAGCCAAGTCAAAATAATAATGGTTACCAACCATCTCGTGGTGTGCAGCCTTCTAATGGACAATACACTAGGCCATCAAACGAACAACGACAGAATAATTATTCGCAACCTTCTCGAAACTATGCGCCACCTGCTAGAACAGCTCCTTCGCGAGGCACGCAGCAGCAGCAACCTTCTAGAAGCATAAGTCCAACACCAAACCGTGGCTCTAATAACAGTTATTCTGCACCATCTCGACCTTCTGGTTCTGGGTCTGTGCCGAGTTCAGGTAGCCGTGGTTCTTTCAGTTCACCTAGTAGAAGTTCGTCTGGATCAAGAGGCGGACGCCCATAAATTTCGAAACCATGAAAAGTATATGCATTCAGTTGATCTTAATCGTTGCGGTTGTTACGCTAACGAAAGTTGAGTCGTTCGCACAGAACGAATTGGATGCATTGCGCTATTCGCAGGTAGATGTTTTGGGAACAGCCCGATATTCGGCAATGGGCGGTGCTTTTGGAGCTTTAGGTGGCGACATGTCATCGATGGGAGTCAATCCAGCAGGAATCGGGGTATTTACCAAAAGCACAGGTTCGGCCACTATTTCTATCCTTTCAGCAGGAACAGACGCCACTTATTTAGGCACTTCGAGTTCCGACAATAAGGTAAATCTGAATATTTCGAATGTTGGATTCGTGGCCCGTTTCAAACGAAAAAGGGGAGACGATAAACAGTGGGCTTGGAAAGCATTCCATCTTGGTGTGACTTATAATAGAACTGCTAATTTTAATCGAAGGACTTCGATTGTAGGAGTCAATACATCCAGTTCGGCAATCGATCCATGGGTTGATCAGCTCAATAATTCTGGAATTCAATACGCTGATATTCCTACAAATGACTTTGTTCCTAGTTCTGGTTTGACCAATGCATACATGGGTTGGGGAACATTCTTGATAGATACAACTCCTGGTTCTGTCAATTCATATTTGCGGAATGTGCTTCCCAATTATGGACAATCGCAACAAGTGAAGGAAATGACCAAAGGTTCGATGGGCGAAGTGGCTATCACATTCGGAGGGAACTTCGGAAATGCACTTTATATTGGAGGAAGCATAGGCATTCCTCGTATCAATTATGAGTTGGAACGCGGCTATACCGAAAGTGATACGCAAGATTCTATTGCTGATTTTGATTCTTTCACAAAAACAGACTATTTGAAAGCTTCCGGAACTGGATTCAATTTCAAATTAGGAATGATCTACAGGCCAGTAAAATGGCTCAGATTAGGAGCTTCTGTTCACACGCCTTCTTATTTCAATATCAATGAGCAATACAAAAGCTTGATTGTGGCGAATGCTTTCGGAACTACCTTCAGTCAATCTACGTTGCAAGGAGCGTTCAAGTACAACTTGCAAACACCATTCAGAGCAATTGGAAGTTTGGGTTTTGTGGTCGGGAAAATAGGTTTGATCTCTGCTGATTATGAGTACGTAAACTATTCGTTAGCGCATTTCAGGTCTCGTAGTTATGGTTTTGATGTAGAGAACACCAACGTTCAAAGCCGTTTACATTGGGCAGGAAACATTCGAATTGGAACAGAATGGAGAATCAATTCGTTCAGTGTTCGTGGAGGTTTTGGAATCAATGGCGATCCATTCACCGGAAAATTCAATTTTGATAACACCCGATATTCGGTGGGAGCTGGTTTCAGATTAGATCATTTCTTCGTGGACTTGGCTTACAGTCTTCATAGAACAGTTAGTTCTTATGAAGTGTATGATGTGGCTTATGTGCCTTTGGCGAAAACGGTCACGATTGATAACAGTATTATCGCAACCGTTGGGTTCAGATTCTAATTTTTCAATCGTAAAATTCCCGCTTTCGCTTTTTGATTGATGCTGTTCTTGTATTCAGAATTATTGAATTCAGAGCATGCCTGGAATGCTTTTAAAGCTTCCTCTTTTCTTCCTGCATTTTCATAAAGCATTCCGAGCATCAACGAAGAATTTGCAGCAAAGTATCTGTTGCTTTCTCTTCCGTTCTCAATCGTTAATCTATAATAGTTTATGGCATCCTTGTCGTTGCCCATCTCATCATGTATTCGGGCAAGTCTGTACGTGAATTCCAGTTTCTCGTCCGTTGAGTTGACGCTTCCGTTTGGTGACGAAATCAGGGTGCTCAACGCTTCTTTGTAAAAACCACCGTCAAATTGCAGTCTTGCCTTCAGAAGGAATTTGTTTGGAACTTGGCCTGATTCAAATTCCTTCTGAGCTGATTTATCCTCATCAAGCATTGTATTTCCAGCATTTTCGACTTTGGAAATCTCCTTCTTGTAAAGAGCCACGTCATTTTTGACCAGCAAGGCATTCCAAGCCAATTTTTGGTGTGCTGCCTTCAGGTAGCTTTTTCCTTTGAATGTGCTCACGTATTTCTGCAGCGGAATACTCGCGTCTGCATCCATTCTGGCTAGTTTCAATTCTCCTAAAAGGAAATTCAGATACGGAAATGAATTGCTGTTTTTGGTCGAATTTTCCAGTGTTTTGATTGCCTCGTTCGTTTTTCCTGTCTCCTTTAGCAAACTCGCTTTCGAAAAATCCATAAGCGGACCCGATTCTACCGCCACTTTATCTGCAATACGACTCAAGGATTCAGCATCGTTCAACAGATTGATATGAAGAAAGCTCAAGAGGAAAAGGGTTTCTTTTCTCAGATTTTGGTATTGCTTTTTTCCTTCTGATCTGGAAATAACGGACTCCATTTCGTCAATTCCTTGTTCAATGCTGCCATCAACTCCCATCAGTTTGGTGGCCCATTTGTAATTGTCTGGAACGGTACCGATGAGCGTGTGTAAAAGTCCCATGCTCTTGTACGTTGGAAGAAAGTCTGGGAACTTCTGCTTGTTCTTTTCCAACGCATGAAAGGCCTTGTTGATTTCCCGAGCTCCGTTCAGGTATTCTCCGAAACGCATCATTGAAAATGCCCAATGCAAATGAATTTCACCTTCTACCAGCAACTTGTAGGGCGAGTTGCTTGGTAACTTGTCCAAGGCATTCAAACGCTCCGACCTCAATTCTTTCCGCAGTTCAAATTGCTGTTGATCTTCCGTTACTACAATGAACAGGAAGTCAGAAAGGTCGTCCAGATAAACTGGTGCCAAATTGCTTTCATCTGCCAAGCGTTGTTTCTGAATCAACGATGTAGCCTCGGCAAATTTCAGGTCGAGTAGGAGGGAATAGGACTTTTCATAGTCATCTCCAGTAACGAAATGCTGGCCTCGAACCTCGGTACAGACCGCAACGGCAAGAAAGATGGCGAAGATGTTTTTGAACATAGGGTACAAAAAAAGGGGATTCAATCTGAATCCCCTTCAATATTCTAGCCGAATATGATTTTATCCTTCTTCTCCGCTTCCATCAATGTCAGCATCAACAAGAACACGTCCACAATGCTCGCAAACGATGATTTTCTTTCTTAAGCTGATATCAAGGATACGCTGTGCAGGAACTTTATTGAAGCATCCGCCACAAGCGCTACGCTCAATTTTAACAACTGCCAATCCGTTCAAAGAATTCTCACGGATACGTTTGTAAGCTGTGATCAGACGGTCTTCAATGACTTTTTCAGCTTCTTTCGATTGCTTAGCAAGTTTAGCTTCGTCTTTTTCAGTTTCAGCAATGATAGAATCAAGCTCTGCTTTCTTGGCCTCAAGGTCTTTCTGACGTTCTTCCAAGTTCAACTTGGCGCCATCGATCATTACGTTCTTTGCCTCAATATTTGCGCGGAACTCGTTCATTTTCTTCTCACAAAGTTGGATTTCCAAATTTTGGAACTCAATCTCTTTGTTCAATGAGTCAAACTCACGATTGTTACGCACTTTACTTTGCTGCTCTTCGTATTTTTTGATGGCAGTAAGCGCATCAGTGATCATGTTTTTACGCTGAACGATTGCATCTTCAAATGCATTCACCTCATCGGTAAGATTTTGCAATCTTGTTTCAAGACCTGCAATATCATCCTCAAGATCTTGAACTTCCAATGGAAGCTCTCCTCGGATGGTTCTGATTCGGTCAATTTCAGAGTCAATTGTCTGAAGGTTATAAAGTGCTTTCAGTTTGTCTTCTACTGAAAATTCTGACCCTGTAGTAGCTTTTTTAGTCGCCATGCTTCTTATAGATAATTGATGGGGTTTGTTTTTACCCTTGTCAAACGGGGTGCAAAGGTAGGAAATTTATGTGCCAGTTTGTCTGCTAAAAGTGCAATCGTGAATTGTTCGCTTTCGTAATGACCGATATCGGCAATAATGATGCGGTTTTCAGCATCAAAAAACTGATGATACTTGAAATCGCCAGTGATGAAAACGTCAGCTTCTGCGGCCACGGCAGCGTTCAGAAGAAAACTTCCAGCGCCACCGCAAATTGCCACTCGTTTCACGTTCTTTTTATGCGGAAGTGTGTAACGAACACAGTCTGTTTTCATCGATGTTTTGAGTGATTTCAGAAATTCCAATGCATCCACTTCTTCAGTAAGGTCGCCAACCATGCCCGAACCGACCTCATTCCAAACGTTTTCCATAGGATAAACATCAAAAGCAACTTCCTCGTACGGATGTGCTTTCTTCATGGCACTCAAGACTTTTTTAACGGAGAAATCGGGTACAATGAACTCAATTCGTACTTCTTCTTCCTTATGGATCTGACCTTTTTCTCCTACAAATGGATTCGTCTTTTCGTTCCCTCTGAATGTTCCAGTTCCCGGAATGTTGAACGAACACTGGTCGTAATTGCCAATGTTGCCAGCGCCAGCATCGCACATTGCGGTTCTAAGCTGTTCTGCATAATCGGTTGGGCAGTAGGTCACTACTTTTTTGAGCAGTTGTTTTTTGGACTGAAGAATTCGCGTATTGACTAAACCAAGTCTTTCAGCAAACTTGCTGTTCACACCATCAATCACATTATCTAAATTGGTATGAATGGCATATAGAAGCACATCGTTTTTGATGGCTTTCATCACCGTTCGCTCCACATAATTGTTGCCATTGAAGCGTTTCAACCCACTGAAAACGATCGGATGGTGCGAAACGATGAGATTACAACCTTGCGAAAGGGCATCATCAATCACATCTTCGGTGCAATCTAAACTCACCAGTATTCCTGTTATCGGAGTTTGGCTGTCGCCTACCAACAATCCCGAATTATCGTAACTCTCTTGAAGTGATGGCGGAGCCAGCTCTTCCAGAAAATCAATGACCTCTTTCGCTTTCATATCTAAGATTTGGAACAATATTAATAAGAATGTAATGTTCGGTACTATATTCGGACCGTGCCTTTGTACCGACATCTTCTTTGGCCTTTTGCTATTGCCTATGGCATTGTCGTAGGTATTCGCAACTTACTTTTTACTATTGGTATTCTTCCTTCAAAGCAATTTGATGTTCCTGTTATCTGTGTTGGAAATCTGGAAATGGGCGGTACGGGTAAATCGCCTTTGGTCAGTTACATCGTGCGAATCTTACTTCGAAATTCGAAGCGTGTTGCAGTTATTAGTCGTGGTTACGGACGTTTAAGCTCTGGTTTTAAACTAGTTGAGGGAAATAGTCTAGCAACTGAAGTGGGCGATGAACCCTTGCAGCTCAAACGAAGACATCCAGAAGTTGCCGTTGCGGTTTGCGAAGATCGAGTGAAAGGAATTGAGCAACTATTGAATATGAAACCCAAGCCAGATTTCGTGATAATGGACGATGGTTTTCAGCATCGATGGGTGAAGCCGAGTTTTTCCATTTTGGTTACCAGCGCACACCTTCCGTTCATTTCCAATTGGTTGCTGCCAGTGGGAACCTTGAGAGAATCGATGTTTTCTGCTTCGCGCGCTGACATTATTGTAATGACTGGAGCAAGTGAAAACTCTGATTCGGCAATTGCGGAAGTGGAAAATGTGTACTTCTCAAAAACGCTTGTGAATGATGAAGTTCAGATTTCGGGTGAAGGGGCTGAACTGGATTTGCATCAATCGGTAGTAACCTTCTGCGGTATTGCAAATCCTGAACGTTTTGAAGGAATGATGCGAATGAATTTCAATGTACTTGAGCATCTAAGCTTTGCTGATCATCACAACTATAACCTTTCCGACCTCCAAAACCTGCGAAAAAAATTAGATAGTTTTGGCCCGGCCGTTGAGGCGGTCATTACAACAGAGAAGGATGCGGTTCGCCTCATCAATACTTCTCTTTTAAAAGAACTTGGACAGATACCTGTTTTCTACATTCCGATAGAGATGGAAATGCTCTTTGGTAGATCAGAGGAATTCGAAAAATTGATTTTGGAACATGGAAAACATGCTTGAGAAAATACAGGAGACGGCCAGCTATTTAAAGAAGCGAACAGGCGCATCTCCGGTTGTTGGAATCATCCTCGGAACTGGACTTGGTGGGCTTGTCAAAGAGATTGAGGCTGAACATGTTGTGCCTTACGAGGAAATCCCAAATTTCCCAGTTTCTACTGTGGAAGGTCATTCTGGTAAGTTGATTTTCGGACAGCTTGGTGGAAAGTCGGTGATGGCAATGCAAGGTCGTTTTCATTACTATGAGGGCTACGATATGAAACAGGTGACGTTTCCTGTTCGTGTTATGAAAGCTTTGGGTATGAATGACCTTGTGGTTTCTAACGCAAGTGGTGGCGTAAATCCCGATTTCGAAATCGGTGACCTGATGATCTTGAACGATCACATCAATTTGTTTCCTACAAATCCATTGATCGGAAAGAACTATCCTGAGTTAGGACCTCGTTTTCCTGATATGAGTGAGGCTTACGATAAAGAACTTATTGCCAAGGCCAAGGAAATTGCTTCAGCCAATGGAATCAACGTTCAGGAAGGGATTTATGCCGGATTGAGCGGACCTTGTCTCGAAACTCCTGCTGAATATCTATACGTTCGAAATGTTGGTGCTGATGCTGTTGGAATGTCTACTGTGCCTGAGGTAATTGTTGGAAGACATGGCAACATGCGCTGCTTTGCTGTTTCCATCATCACGGATCTTGGTGTTCCAGGTAAAATTGTAAAAGTGACGCATGAAGATGTGATCAACGTGGCAGCCAAGGCTGAGCCTAAGATGACCTTGATCATGAAAGAACTTATTTCTCAGATGTAGCAACAAAAAAGCCTGAACTCGTTGAAACAAGTTCAGGCTGAAGTAAAGTAGTCTGTAAGTAGAAGTTATTCCTGAATCTCGATCATTTTGAACGGAACATTGATGATGCTTTGGTAATCCTCGCCAGCCTCAAGCATGTCTTCATCATCTTCCTCGTAGTACCAGTTTATTACAATTTCGCTGCCATTCTTGTTCATCGTCTCCATTTTCTTGAACAGATCAAGAAGGCATTTTGACGAGCTGGTATTGAAATATTCCAATTGAATATCGCAAACCGTTTTAGACTGCGGTTTTCTCGAGTAGTTTTCAAGCCAATCTACCAATGGTTTGTAAAACTCGATGGAGTTTTCTGGTATTGACCGACCTTTAAGAAGCAGCGCTCCTTTGTCGTGGTCAAAGTTTACGTTAGGTGTTTTCGGTGTTCCTTCTAAAAATATCGAATCCATGTTACCGATGTTTTCTGGTTAATTTTCGTCTACGTTAATATTAAGGCTGAAAAATGAATATTCTTCATTCAGCTTGGCAAATTCATAATTCAGCTTTTTTCCTGTTTTTTGGGCAATATCAATCATTCCCAATCCTCCACCGCCTTTTACCGATCGACCATCACTGTTCAAAACTTCCTTGTAAAGGTCTTTCAGTTCTTCTCTATCCAGAGAGTTTATGCGGTCTAATCTATCTTGGAATGAATCTTTTCTTTCCGTCAGAATGTAGTTTCCTGTGGTAATGGAATAACCATTATTGTTCAGACTGATCATGAAAATGGCAGACCGATCTGTTCCGTTCTTAGCCATTTCTGAAGGCACTTCATCTATGTGATGATATAGATTCTGAAGACACTCAACAAGCACATTGTAAACCTTCTTGCGCAGCTTTGGAGCTTCATTCATGTCATCCATTCGCTGTTCGATGATCTGAAGAATCGAAGACATCAACTCGGAAGTCACGTCTCCTTTAAATGACAGAACGACCTTGTTCGATTCCATTCTGTGATATAGGTCGTATATGTTCATTTCCTCGTCTCGCTCAGCAATTTTAACTTGGTTTCTGCCAAAATTATCAGTCATTACTCATTTAATCTGGTTTGGAAAATCCAACTCCAGCACCTGGTTTCGTGAGGTTATACACCGCTTAAACAAAATAGGTTACTGCGTTTTCTTAAAAAATTGTTGTGGTTATAAAGAAATTGGATGATGTCTAGGTCGTAAGGCAGTTAAGCGACACAATTGAATAAATTAGCCGCTCAATAGATTATCTGTGCAAGACTGGTTCGCTACTTGGTTTAACTCACCTTATTATCATACCCTATATCAAGATAGGGATCATTCTGAAGCAGAGAATTTTGTCGATGTCTTGGTCTCGCACGTGCAGTTGCCAAAAGGTTCAAAGGTTTTAGATCTTGCCTGCGGAAAAGGGCGTCATTCACTGCATCTTTTCAAACACGGATTTCAAGTTATTGGAATTGATCTTTCTGAAGAAAGCATAGCCGAGGCGAGACTGAATGAGCAGGAAGGATTGGAATTCTTTGAGCACGACATGCGATCACTCTATTGGACAGATTATTTTGATCTGGTGGTGAATCTGTTTACAAGCTTCGGATATTTCCACAGCAAAATGGATGATCAACAAACAATTTCCTCCATTGCCGATTCTCTAAAACCGGATGGGTTGTTTGTGCTCGATTTTATGAACTCGGTGAAGGTGGTCGGGAATCTGATCACTTACGAGGAAAAGACAATTGATGATATTCGCTTTGAAATAACCAGAGGAGTGGAGAAAGGAGTGATCGTAAAGCGCATTCATGTGGTTGATGGAGAAGTGGAGCTTGATTTTGAAGAACAGGTTGATGCACTCAAACTTTCTGATTTTGAATCGTATTTCACCGCTGCAGGACTTGAGTTGTTGTCTACTTTCGGAGATTATCATTTGAACCCTTTTGAACCTGAAATTTCTGACCGTTTGATATTGGTCGCTAAAAAGCCAACTGCCTGATGGAACTTCTCATTCTCTTAGTAGGAGCCTTTGTGGGCGGTATGCTTGCATGGGCCATCAAAGTAGAAAAGTCGAATATGAAGCTGATTCTAGCATTCAGCGGAGCTTTCATGCTCGGCCTGTGCTTTTTTCATGTCTTACCCGAATCGTATGAATCAGTTGGAAGTAAGGCCGGTGTTTGGGTCTTGGTGGGTTTCATGGTTCAGATCATGCTCGAAGTGCTTTCTAAAGGCATGGAACACGGGCATGCACATGCATTGCACGGAAAACAATTGCCCTTGGCTTTGTTTGTCGGATTAGGATTGCACGCGCTTTTAGAAGGTCTTCCATTTGGTGGTGAACATGCCCACGAGCATCATTCGTTACTAGCAGGTGTCATCATCCATAAAATTCCTGTAGCATTCATTCTTGGAACCGTTTTGCGCGGTGCCGGATTTACAATGCTTCAAGGAGCTGTAGCCATTTTTGGCTTTGCGGCAATGGCGCCATTAGGAGGCATTCTTAGTCATTTTCTTGAAGGTAAACTGGCAGATGCTGTCGTGTTCCAAGGAACTGTTCAGGCCATTTTGGTAGGTGTTTTTCTTCACATCGCCACTACCATCATTTTTGAATCAGACAAAGGACACGCCTTCAACATTACCAAGCTGTTGGCCATTGTTGCTGGCTTCGTATTGGCCTTTTTGTCGGTTTAAGCTTACGTTAGATCGAACATCGTTCGAGGCTATCTGTTACCTTTGCAGTCGAATAAAATTCTAATCAAAAATCAAACGATAAAATGTCAACATTAGTAGGTAAGAAAGCACCGTCATTCAAAGCGGCTGCTGTAGTTAACGGAGGTACAGTTGAGGCAGATTTCTCATTGGATCAATATGTAGGAAAAAAGAATGTGGTGTTCTTTTTCTATCCAAAGGATTTCACATTTGTATGCCCTTCAGAGCTTCACGCATTTCAAGATAAATTGGCAGAATTTGAAGCAAGAAACACTGCTGTTGTTGCTTGCTCAACCGATACGGAAGAAACGCATTGGGGTTGGTTGCAAATGGATAAAGGAGCCGGTGGCATCAAAGGAGTGAAGTATCCTATCGTAGCAGATACGGCTAAAACCATTTCTGCCAACTACGGAGTTCTTTTCGGAGAGTACGATATGGACGAAGAAGGAAATCTTATGGCCACAGGTCCGATGATCGCTTACCGTGGTCTTTTCCTTATCGATAAAGCTGGTACAGTGCGTCATGCTTTGGTTAACGACCTTCCATTGGGAAGAAACGTGGACGAAGCTTTGAGAATGGTTGATGCACTTACCTTCTTCGAAGAGAACGGTGAGGTTTGTCCTGCCAACTGGGTTAAAGGTTCGGAAGGAATGAAAGCAACTCACGAAGGTGTTGCAAGCTATTTGGCAGCTCACTAAGCCTTAGAAAGCTCATTGAAAATCCCTGCTCCGAGCTATCGGAGCAGGGATTTTTGCATTATGGGAGGTTGAAAAATGCCTTACTTAAATTGCCTGTACCTTAGAGGCACATTAACATGATTAAACTGAAATGAGATTTACTCTACTATCAATGATTGTCGTTGCGATGGTCTTTCAAACACGGATTGTGACTGCTCAAACCGTAGACCCGAATGCAGTTGACGGCCATATCCACATAAAACTATCAGACGCTGCGCCTATTAACCTGGCTGGTTACACGGGTGGAAACTTGGCGCTTGACTTGCTTTTTACTGCATCCGGACTCGATAGTATTTACAAGCCATTTCCAATGGCTGGAACTGCCCTCGACAGCATTTACCGGATTGTTTTTCCAAATGTTGGACAAGTAAATGCGCTGATAACTGCGTTGAATGCGTTGCCTTATATCGAATACGCGGAAAAAGATCCGATGGCATTTGCGTTCAATACACCCAATGATCTACAAACAAATCAATGGTCACTCCAGAAAATTCAAGCGGAGTTGGGGTGGAATTATACAACTGGTTCGAGCAATGTGCTGGTAGCGGTTCTTGATAATGCCATCGCTATTGATCATCAGGATCTATTGGCCAATATTTATACAAACGCTGCCGAAGCTGGAGGTTTTCCACTCCTTGATGATGATGGGAATGGCCGTGCCGATGATGTGAATGGATTTGACGTGGTGGATAATGATAGTAATCCGCGGCCGCCAGCCAACGCTTCGGGCAACAATGATGGATTTACGCACGGAACACACGTGGCGGGCATTGCAGGCGCAGCCACCAATAATGGAATAGGAATGGCTTCCATTGGTCATTCAATCAAGATTCTTCCGGTTAAAATTGCCGACAATGCCAATGGAAATCTTTCAGGAGGACTTGATGGAGTTTTCTACGCCATGCGTTCAGGAGTGGACGTGATCAGTATGTCGTGGGGATTGATAAATGATGTCATTACCTTCAAAACACTCATTCAGCAGACGGCTGCCGCAGGAATTCTGATGGTGGCAGCTGCTGGAAATGATGGTGATCAGACTTTACAATATCCTGCTGCCTATCCTGAAGTGATCAGCGTGGGCGCCACGGATCAGAACGATCGAAGGGCATCATTTTCCAATTACGGTTCAACCATAGATGTCATGGCTCCGGGAGTTGACATTTACAGCACATTTCCAGAAGGAAATAACACCTACGGAAATTACAGTGGCACGTCTATGGCCACACCAATGGTTGCCGGTTTGGCGGCCTTGGTCAAATCGCATTTTCCAAGCATGACCGCTGCACAGATTCGTGCTCGGATAGAAGCAGGCTGCGAAGATATCAGTGCTCAGAATCCAGGAATGAACGGGCAGTTAGGCGCTGGTCGTATCAATGCCTTTCAAACATTGGGAAATGTTTCGGTGGCGGAATTGGCAGACAATGGTTTCAGCATTTGGCCGAATCCATGTTCTGAATTAATTCAACTCAAAAAGCCGATTGAAATGGATGTAATATCTATTCACATCATTGATATTTCTGGCCGCGAAGTGCTCCGTTCTGCATGGACAAGCCATCTTGATATCAGCATGTTCTCTTCCGGAATGTATTCGCTTAGTGTGGCAACGAACAAAGGAATGATGCAGACGAAATTGATGGTGAATTAATCATGAAAGAGTTCCTTTTGCTTTGCGTTATGGCATGTTTGATTTCAAACTCTTCTTATGCTCAAACACCTGTCATCACCGAATTGTGCGAACTCCCTTCGGCAGTAACGGAAACGTCTGGACTCGAAAATGGACCTAACAGTTGGTTTTGGACGCATAACGATAGCGGAAATCCTGCGGTTCTTTACGCGGTAGATACGGCAGGAAACATCCAGCGGACTGTTTCTGTAATTGGTGATGCCAATGTTGATTGGGAGGAAATAACCAAAGACGAAAATGGCAATATCTACATTGGAAACTTCGGGAACAATTCCTTGAACAGAACGGAACTTCGGATTGTGAAAATCCCGAGCATTGATACCTGCACGGTCAATGCATATGTCACTGATACCATCCGATTCAGCTATCCCGATCAATCAGCATTTCCGCCAAACGGAACCTACGGAAATTTCGATATGGAAGCTATGTTTCACTTTCAGGATTCGGTGCATCTTTTCAGTAAAGACCGCTCCAATCCTGGAACAGGATTTACCAAACATTATAGGCTACCTCAGCTTGGCGGAACGTATGTTGCCGAATTGGTAGATAGTTTCCAAACGGGCTCGATCAGTTATGTGTTTGCCGTAACTGCTGCTGATATTTCTGATGATGGAAATGAAGTTGTGCTATTGAGCGCAGATAAGATCTGGCTATTTAACAATTTCTCTGGGACCGATTTTTTTGCTGGCGATGTTGCTACGCTCAATTTGAGCGTATTCTCTCAAAAGGAAGGAATCTGTTTCAGAAATGGATTTCTGTATGTGACAGACGAAGCCTCGTTCGGGTTAGGAGGGAAGATGTACCGCATTCATCCCGGGTTGTTCGTTCAGGTTGATGAAACTGCGAAAGAGTTAGAAATAGAAGCCATTTATGGTCAGAACCTGCGCTTGGCCGAACTTCGATTTTCGGAGAACGAATCCGTGAGCTGGCAAGTATTCAGTACCGATGGGCGTTTGCTGCAAGAGGGTAAAGCCCGTGAGCGCATTTTAGCTTCTGAACTCGCCCAATCGAGTGGGGTTTATGTATTGCAATTGCGAAACGAAAAAGGAGCGAAAGCCATGCTCATTCAACTCTGATGGGCTTATCCCAATTTCTTAGCCGCATTCCAATATTCATCCATTTCGGCCAAGGTCATATCGCTTAGCTGCTTGCCTGCTTTTTTGGCGCCTTCTTCCAAGTATTGAAAGCGTTTGATGAATTTCTTGTTGGTGCGTTCCAAGGCCATTTCGGGGTCTACGTTTACAAAACGAGCATAGTTGATCATTGAGAATAGCACATCTCCAAACTCATCTTCAATGTGCTTGTGATCGGCTCCTTTGTCAATCTCAACCTTCAGCTCGTTCAACTCCTCGTTCACCTTTGCCCAAACCTGTTCTTGGTTGTCCCAATCGAAACCAACACCTCTGGCTTTCTCCTGAATTCGAGTGGCCTTAACCATGGCTGGAAGTGATTTCGGTACGCCTTCCAGTACCGATGTCTTCCCTTCCTTCAGCTTCAGTTTTTCCCAATTCTGCTTCACTTCCTCCTCATCTGCCACTTTCACATCGCCATAGATATGCGGATGGCGCGAAATGAGTTTTTCGCAGATACCTTCAGCCACATCGGCCATATCGAAGGCGTTCTGTTCCGAACCGATCTTGGCATAGAAAACGATGTGCAAAAGGATATCGCCCAACTCCTTCTTGATCTCTTCCAGATCGTTGTCTAAAATAGCATCGGCCAGTTCGTAGGTTTCCTCAATGGTCAGATGGCGAAGGCTTTCGAGCGTCTGTTTCCGATCCCACGGACATTTCTCCCGTAGGTCGTCCATGATGTTCAATAGTCGTTCAAATTGTTCCAGTCTTCTGTCCATCGCTTTGGCTTTGGGGCAAAGGTGCTGATTTATGATAGATCGAGGTTGACTGCGGTACATCTTGAATCAGAATCCAACTACGAAATGGATAAAACACTATTTTTCATGGTGTAATCATGTTGAGACAAAATGTTTGGATTTTTTAAAAAGAAACTGACGCGAAAGGAACGCAGCGAAAAGTTCCTTGAATCGCATGGGGTGAAGATCAATTACCATCTTCCACATGTAGAAAGTGAGGAGGAAACCGTCCTAAGAACGCCTGAGGAAATTGCTACACGGGTTACGGCTTTGGCTTTTGTGAACATGGTGGCTTGCAATGCGGTCGATGCTGAAAAATGCATTGAAACACTCCATAAGTTCAAGCTATATGATGCGTTGACCCCCAATGAAAAAGACTTTCTGTCTGACCCGACCGAGGAACGCAAGAATACCGAATCGTGGAAATGCGAGTGCATTTGGGTCTTGCTTTGGGCGCTGAATAAGGTGGATGACCTTGGCTATCCAGACGAGCTATGCAACCTGAACAATACGACTGAGGGTGGTTACCCGCTCAAGTCAAACGTGAATCCCAATGATTACATCAAGTCCATTACAACTTCGCGCAACAAGACCGAGATACTGGATGCGAACGACCTCTATTACCGCTTGGATTGGGCATGTGTAGATGCGCGCATCAACGGGCGGGAAATCGATGGATTGATTCCTGGCGTGGTCTACGAACGGCATTACGCCCTCAATTGGCTGATCAACTACATGGACGATGAGTGGGATGATATTTCATGTGATACGTAAGCCATGAGCTGGACCGTTATCATCACGCTTGTTATTGTTGTCATCGTTGCCCGAATTGTGTGGAAACAAAAGAAGGAAGACGCGGAGAAGAAAGCGACCGAAGCATACATCGAAGAGTTGCTAGCCAATGCAACACCGGTTGAAGATCATCCTTACCATGTCCGAATGAAGGAGGCTAAGGATGCCATGATGGAGCAGATTATGGCCAAAAAGTACAGCAATGACGAAGACCTGTTGTATGACCTTACCGTTGCCAACGTGCTTTATATGCTTAATGACCCTGATAAATGGTCGTACTCCAAAGATGAGTTTGTGATAAAGCGGGAGGGGAACACCGTCCTTAGAATGCGACTGAAACTGAACTGTGAGGGAGAGGAACACCGCATTTATCAGCAGCTATTCCAGCGGATTGGAAACAACCCTTTACTACCAGATTCTTACAAGGGTATCAGTACCATGTGCGATATCTTCGGTAACGAACTCGAGAATTTCCTGTAGACGCTTCAGATCTGTTCTCGACTGATGGGGACTGGGTGGGGCTGTCAAGCGAATCACCTTGTTTCCTTCCTTATTCCACCCGCTCAACCACTCTGGTCGCCTGTTAGAGCAATGGTGAAACGAGGCCTCTTCAATTTGTTCAGAGAGCTTCCATCGGTCGGTTCGCTAAGTTTCAACGCAAGCCAAACCCTAATCCTCCCCTCCCAAGATCAATTCCCAATTTCCTTCCCGCAGTAGCTAGCGGGTTCTTTGAATAGCATCAACAGCAGCGTAAGATAAATGGAAAGCTTGCTTGGCCTCTGAGAAGATCTGCTCGGCCCGTGAGCAGATCTGTTTGGCCCGTGAGAAGATCTGCTCGGCTCGTGAGAAGCTCCTTTGCTCAAAAAAGCAGCTTCCGTGGCTGTATGCTTGATGAACTTGGCCGAGAGTAGCCATCGGACATGAGATGGAATTCGGTGGCGGATCGAGTCAAAACATTTCTCACCTTAGGAGTGTGATCCGAAAGCGCATCGTCATATGCCTGTTTCTGTTGCCGCTGCTGTATTTCAATGCGCGCTTACTGCACTCGCCAGATTTTAAGCAGTCCGGATACGGTTATCTGAACAAGGACGTATACGCGCAGCAGCAATTCTTGAAGAAGGCAATTGACCAAGGCGCAGACACCGACATGCAGCGCTATTTTCCAGAAGGTTTTGTGTTCTTGAACGTGTTGTATGGGCTTACTTGGTGCGAACTTGCTGAGCATTTAGACCATGGAATGCCCGAATTCCATGAGGCCCAAGACGAGGTGATCAAAACCTATAAAAAGCTTAGCTGGGCAACAACGGAAGCCGTTTTTCCGGAAGGAATGCAACCTGAAAGAGGTGTTTTCTATGCTGGATGGAAGAACTACCTCTTAGCTAGAATGATAAAAGGTGGATTGGATGGTGCAGATCCGCAATTCAAAGAGCAGTTCGAAAGCAATACCAACGCCATTGTAGCTGCCTATGAAGACAAAAAATGTCAGTTCTTGGATTCCTATCCCGGAATGACATGGCCAGCAGATAATGTGATTGCCGTGGCTTCGGTGGCCATTTATGATGAAGTGGAAGACCAACGGCATGCTGATTTTTTGAAAGGATGGAAACGTGGTCTGCTTCAACATTTGGATGAGAACGGTCTTATTCCACATCAGACCCAATCTGGTACAGACAGGATTGTTGAAGGGGCAAGAGGCTCGTCCCAATCATTGATGCTCATCTTTTTAAAAGAATATGCAGCAGATATTTCCTCCGAACATTTCAAGATCTATCGCTCGCTGTTTCTCACGTCCCGAATCGGTCTTCCAGGTATATTGGAATATCCGAAGGGGATTGAAGGCCATGGCGATGTAGATTCGGGGCCAGTGCTGTTCGGTGTAGGAGGCTCGGCATCCATTGTCGGAATCAGAACGTTGGCAACGTACAATGACTTTTTTGTCTCGAACGGAATACGAAACTCCGTAGAGGCTTTTGGAGTGCCCTATTCGGTTTTTGGGAAGAAGAAATACCTTTTCGGAAAAATGCCGATGGCAGATGCTTTTATCGCGTGGGCCAACGCTACGGCCATACCGGATCAGGCCTCAGAAAAAGTACCCTTCCAAGAAAACTGGAGATTGAAATGCCTTATTCCAAGCAGTATGATCATGCTTGTTCTGTTGTTCTTATTTGCACGGACTTTTCGCTAGCGTGATTCAAACTCCGGTTTCTTTCATTAGGAAACAGGAACAGAACTGTCAGAGGTCAATTCAATGGGGGTTCTTTACACCCGCTAAAACTTCCGTCTTCAGAAAATTCTCCTTTGGCGGAATAGGGCAAGAGTAGCGGTTACTGTAGGCGCAATACGGATTGTATGCCTGGTTGAAATCGATGACAATACTGTTTCCCGAAGGTATCTTGAGGTCGATAAACCGCCCTCCTCCATAACTTTCTTCCCCGTTCGAAAGATCGGTGAAGGGTAGGAACAGGTCTTCTTTAAACTCATCCATCGCTCTAAGTTGATGACTTTGATAAACATTGAGTGAATATTCTTTGCCATTTAGTTGGAAGACAACCGTGCCATAGACTTCGTAAATAGGCTTACGGTCCGTGGTTGTTTTCATTTCAAATGGTTTCGAACGCTTTGCACGGTAGAACTGGGCCGTTACACAAAAGTTGGTGTCGATGGGGAAGAATGGCAGCCCATCAAATACAAGCCGTTCATCATTTGGCAGCGGACTTTCTGTAGAATCAGCGTATTCCTTATTCAGTTTAATTCGAAAGGCCTCATTGTCGGCTATAATGGTTTTTCCATCGGTCTGAGCAAAGCATTCAGTCGTAATCAGGATGATCGTTATGATCAAAGAAGATCGAAGGGTCAATGTCATTGGCATATCTTGGTTTTGGGCCCTAAGATAGGATTACCACAGACCGCCAACGTTCAAAACCATTCTAAATTTCACATTATTGGAAGCTCAAAGCCAACCTTCCCAACTTCCTTCCCTTCCGCATCAAAGCTCTTTTCTTTAAAAAAGCAGGTGCCATTACGGTCAATTTTGATGACTGTAGAACACACCGTTCCGTAATCGGGCGTATTGATGAATTTGGCGGAAAGGACCTTTTCCAGTTCAAGGCCAACGCCCGTTTGAGGCAGCTCTTCGGTCTTAGCAAAACTGCTATCGTGCAGAATGGAGAAGAGGCTGTCAGAATCGAGTGCGTTGGTTTCAGTGGCAGCTTTCAACTTTGCTTTGCCGTCATCCACCTTGGGCCAAGATGTATTGAGGAAGGCGTTGCTCAATCCGTGAATGCCCGAAGTGATGGCTTTGATCTCGTTCTCCACATTGGAATAATAGAACAGCTTTTTGGCTGTGCCCACAATGAGGTTGAAACCGTTGTAGGCTTCCGTATTCTCAATCGATTTCAAATAAGATTCTGCGTCCTCGCTACCAATCAGGAAGTTGGAGACCAAGGTGCCACGGGTAGGGCCTTTGCGGTTGAAGAAATCGGGATGGCGGTAATTGGTGAGGAAGGCGATCTTCCCTGCCTTGTTGGTGCCAAGCCAAGTGCCCATTCCTTCCAGATCGCGGCCTGCCAATACCTCGGGATGGTCGTTCCAAAAATCAGCCTTGGCTGCTGGGCGTTTTCGAAATTCGTCCCTGTTGGCTATCAGCACGAACGGAAATTCCTCAGACTCGTTGATGGCGAAAAGACACAGACACATGGGGTAATTAAAAATGAAGAATTAATAATTAGAAATATTCACCTCAGGTAATGTAAAGAAATCCTCCGCCTTACTTCGACAGGCTCAGCACAGGCTATTCCTCGGCACCTCCTTTGAAAGGAGGACTGAGCCCCCTTCCCCTTTGAAAGGGGGTGCCACGCCCAAGCGTGGCGGGGGATTTATTTTCTCTGCATCCTTTGCGAATCCTTCGCGTCTTTGCGGTTCAATAATTATATCAAACCAAGATCAGACTGAATGGTTGTGATCTTTCCTTTCAATGCATCATGAACAGCATCGTGATCAGCCGTGTTTTTCAGTTCAGCATTCACCGAAAAATAGAACTTGATCTTCGGTTCCGTTCCCGATGGTCGGGCTGTGACAATGGTTCCATCTGCCGTTTCAAACTGTAGCACGTTAGACGAAGGAAGTCCAGTAGGGCTTTGACTTCCATCTGCCAAGTTGGTCACCTTCCCAAGTTTATAATCGCGAAGCGTAAGTACTGTCGAGCCATCCAAGGTCTTAGGTGGATTGCTGCGGAGGTCTTCCATCATTTGGGCAATTTCTTCCGCTCCAGTTTTTCCTTTTTTGGTTATGCTGATGAGGTCTTCCAAGTAGAATCCGTATTCAAGATGGATATCCATCAGCATTTCGTACAGGCTCTTTCCTTGGTTTTTCGCCCAGGCGCACATTTCAGAAATCAGCACACAGCTCAGCACAGCATCCTTATCGCGAACGATGTCTCCGGCCAAGTAGCCGTAGCTTTCTTCGCCTCCGCCAATGAACTGTTTCTTGCCTTCCAATTCCAAGATAAGCGCTGCAATGAATTTGAAACCCGTCAGCACATCGTAGCAAGGAACGCCTTTCGATTCGGATATCTTTTGGATGAGTGCCGTTGTCACAATGGTCTTGGCGGTGAACTGATTCCCGTCCAATTTGCCCAACTCGCTCCAGCGCTTAATGAGGTAATAGACCAATAGCGAACCGGTCATATTACCGTTCAAAAGTTGCAATTCGCCTTTCGTATTTCTCACTGCAATTCCCACTCGGTCGGCATCTGGGTCGGTTCCCATCACGAGGTCGGCACCAACGGCTTCGGCTTGTTCCAAGGCCATTTTCAAAGCGGCTGCCTCTTCAGGGTTCGGAGAAACCACCGTTGGGAAATTCCCATTCGGCTCATCTTGTGCAGCTATGGTACTCACGTTAGTGAACCCGAGTTCTTTCAATGTCCGTGGAACCATGGTTCCGCCCGTTCCGTGCAGCGAAGTGTAAACGATATTCAGGTCAGACTGTGCTTTCACCGCATCAGGCGAAAGGCACAGCGATTTCAACCCATCAATGTAGGCACGGTCCAACTGCTCATCTATCAGTTCAATCATCGCATCATCAGCATTCCACTTTACATCCTGCGGACCAGCAATTTTCTGCACTTCAGTGATCACGTTCTTATCGTGAGGAGCAATCAACTGACCGCCATCTTCCCAATAGGCCTTGTAGCCGTTGTATTCCTTCGGATTGTGAGATGCCGTGATGACCACACCGCTCTTACAACCCAAATGACGGATGGCAAAAGACAGTTCGGGCGTTGGTCTCAGCGCGCTGAAGAGGTAAGCTTTAATGCCATTGGCAGCGAAAACCTCAGCCGTTTTGCGTGCAAAAAGCGAAGAGTTGTTCCTAGAATCGTGCGCAATGGCTACGCTGATCGGACCATCAAAAGAATGCTTCAGGTAATTAGCCAACCCTTGAGTGGCCATTCCAATCGTATATATGTTGATGCGGTTGGTGCCCACACCCATGATTCCGCGCAAACCGCCTGTTCCAAACTCAAGATCCTTGTAGAAACTTTCGGTCAGTTCGGCACCGTTCTCATCAATCAGCGCCTGAACTGTTTTTCTGGTTTCAGCATCAAAGGCATCGCCTGTCCATTTCTTCGCTTTATCGAGTGGGCTTTCCATTTATCAGTATTTGCGGCAAAAGTACTATCCGAAGTGGATTGAAGACACAAGAACAGAAAACGCTGAGTGCTATTATTCTGTCTGCATTCGTTCCTGAAACATCTTGATCAGGTCCTCATCTGTCATTCCCATATTCTGCATGGAGAAATTGGCGTCTTCGGCCAATTTATGGTTCGGGTACTCTTGGATGAATTTTTCGTAGAAGAATCGCGCCTGAGCCGTGTCCTTATTCAGATTTTCCTCACAAAAACCGCAAAGGAAAAGTGCTTCTGGAGATTTGTAAAATGCCTTGTGCTCATCCGTGACGGTTCTGAAATACTTAACAGCCAAATTGCCTTGGCCAATTCCCATACTTACTTCACCTGCTTTAAAAAGCATATCAATGGCCAAACTGTCTTTATCACTACTGCCTTGGTAGTATCTGGAATACTCACGCACTAACTGAATGCCTGCTGCGGGGTCAGCTTTTTCATCACTGTCAGCAAACAGAATGGCTTCCATGCTGTCAATTCTGGCAAGACATTTTTCTTGATCCGTAAGTGGTTTTTTGCCTGGCTGGCAAGCAACTAGACCAATGGTCAACATGGATAAAGCAATCGCTGTTTTTTTCATCTTGGGAAACGCATTTTGTATTCTGCGTCAGTAATTCCGTTTGTAATATCTGTCAATTTTCCCTTCAGCATTCTTCGCTTTAAGGCAGGTAGATGATCGGTAAAAAGAACACCTTCAATATGGTCGTATTCATGCTGAATGACGCGTGCGGCCAAGCCATCAAATTCTTGTTCTTGAAGGTCCCAATTCTCATCGTAATATTCAATAAGGATCTTTGGTCTGCGCGAAACATCTTCGCGTATGCCAGGAATACTCAAGCAACCTTCGTTAAAATCCCACGGTTTTCCCGATTCTTCAAGAATGATCGGGTTGATGAACACTTTTACAAAACCATCCAATTCCGGATGTTCTTCACAAAATGGGGTGGCGTCCACAATAAAAAGACGGATACTCAATCCAACCTGTGGAGCTGCCAGACCAACGCCAGAAGCTTCGTACATGGTTTCGAACATGTTGTCTACCAACTGCCCAAGTTCTGGGTAATCTGGTTCAATTTCTTGGGCAACCTTCTTTAAAACGGGGTCTCCATACGCCACAATCGGCAAAATCTTGGTCTTACTCATAATCTATTCAGACTGTTCTGTTGTTCCATATAAGATTGAAGGATGATCGTTGCGCTCACCTTGTCCACCATCGCTTTATCGGCTCTCGCTTTCTTTTTCAATCCACCTTCTATCATGGCGCTGAACGCCATTTTGGAGGTGAAACGTTCGTCCATCCTGTCAACCTTCAGTTGAGGAAATTGTTTTTTCAAATTGGCGGTCATCTGGTCGGCTCCGCTAGCCGCTTGGGCAGGTTCGTTATTCAAGCGTCTTGGGTCTCCAACCACAATGCAATCAACCGTTTCCGATTTCATGTACTCGGTAAGAAATGCCATCAGCTCATTCGGATGAATGGTCGTGAGGGCAGACGCAATGATCTGCAAAGGATCAGTGGCGGCAATTCCAACACGTTTTGAACCATAATCGATGGCGAGAATTCTACCCATTTATGCCCTTTTTTGAAGCGCGGCAAAGTTAAGGATTATCTTTGCCGCATGCAGATAACCGAATTACAGGAGATAATTGATCAGACGTGGGAAAACCGCGAACTTCTCACAGCCGAAAAATCAGTGACAGCCATTCGCGAAGTAGTGGCGCTTCTTGATGCTGGAAAACTTCGCGTAGCTGAACCCAAGGGAGAAGATTGGCAGGTGAATGAATGGGTGAAAAAAGCCGTTATCATGTATTTTCCCATTCAACAGATGGAAACCATTGAAGTTGGCCCATTTGAATTTCACGATAAGATTGCGTTGAAGAAAGGGCATAAAGCTGCTGGTGTTCGCGTAGTTCCGCATGCCATTGCGCGTTACGGTTCGTTCTTAGAAAGTGGCGTGATCATGATGCCATCTTACGTCAACATTGGTGCGCATGTGGGCAGCGGAACGATGGTCGATACGTGGGCAACGGTAGGTTCTTGCGCACAGATCGGTAAGAATGTACATCTCAGTGGAGGTGTTGGAATTGGCGGTGTTTTAGAGCCGATCCAAGCAGCGCCAGTGATTATTGAAGACGATGCATTTCTAGGTTCAAGAAGTATTGTGGTTGAAGGCGTACGAATAGGGAAGGAGGCTGTTCTTGGTGCAAATGTGGTTCTTACCATGAGTACGAGAATCATTGATGTAACAGGTCCAGAGCCGATTGAAACGAAAGGTTATGTTCCACCACGTTCGGTGGTGATCCCAGGAACCTATCCAAAGGAATTTCCTGCAGGAACATACAACGTACCTTGTGCGCTCATCATCGGAAAACGCAAGGAAAGCACAGACAGAAAAACGTCTTTGAACGATTCGCTTCGCGAGTTTAACGTGGCTGTGTAGATAATGCCAGACCCGCACCATACTCTCCAAGCGCGTCACCCTGAATTTATTTCAGGCTCTTTTCAGATACTGAAACAAGTTAAGCATGACCAATCTGCATGCTTTGGTGTTTACAAGAGCATGCGGCATGGATAAAGTGCTGGTTATTCAAACCGCCTTTATCGGTGATGCCATTTTGGGAACAGCACTTCTCGAAAGGCTTCATCAAGATCATCCGAATGCCAAGATCGATTACCTCGTCCGCAACGGAAATCAGTCGCTTTTTGCAGGACATCCGTTCTTGAATGAAGTGTTGGTTTGGCACAAACAGGATGCTAAATATTCAAAATTGTGGCAAACGCTTCGGGAAATTCGAAAGAGAAAATATGACGCTGTTTTCAATATCCAACGTTACACATCAAGCGGATTTCTAACTGCCTTTTCTGGTGCGAAGGAGACGATCGGATACAAGAATAATCCGCTTTCGTTTCTCCTCACCAAATCCATTGAGCACCGATTCGGAAATGGATTTGAAAAGGTGCATGAAGTAGACCGTGTGCTTGATCTTGTAGGCCCTAATGCTATCAGAACCAACCCAAAAGTCTATCCATCAAAATCTGATTTTGACGCTGTTTCAGAGTTCAAGTCCAAACCATTTGTGACCATCGCGCCAGCTTCTGTCTGGTTCACAAAGCAGTTGCCGGCAGAAAAATGGATTGAACTGATTGATCGCATTCCAGCATCGATGAATGTTTATTTGATCGGAGCGAAGTCGGATTCAGCCGTATCAGAACAGATTTCAGATAAAACGCAACGCAAGGTTTTTGACCTGACAGGCGAATTGAAATTGCTGGAAACTGCTGCGCTGATGAAAGATGCACAGATGAACTTTGCGAACGATTCAGCTCCCGTTCATTTGGCATCAGCCGTTAATACACCCATGTGCGAAGTGTTCTGCTCAACCGTTCCTGAGTTTGGTTTTACACCGCTTTCGGATAGTTCCTACATCGTTCAAACAACTGAAAAAATGGATTGTCGCCCTTGCGGGATGCACGGTAGAGTAAGCTGTCCGAAAGGCCATTTCAACTGCGCACATTCCGTTGATGTGAACGAAATGATTTCTGTGCTGTAGGGGCGTATGGAAATACGCCCTTGTGTTACAGCATTTGATGTGCCCAACATGAATCGTATTGGTAATTTCGCGCCCCCAATGCAAATGCAGCAGCACATAACGCATCCCGTTTTTAAGCTTATTTCCGAAGCCGCGAAAGAACTCAACGTGGAAGCGTACGTGATCGGTGGCTACGTGCGCGATTGCATTCTTGGTCGCGATACCAAGGATATTGATGTCGTTTCCACCGGAAAAGGAATCGAATTGGCGCAGGCCGTGTCGAAACGCTTGGGTGGTTCCAAGATCAGCGTATTCAAACGCTTTGGAACCGCCATGATCAATCACAAGGATCTGGAAGTTGAGTTCGTAGGCGCCCGAAAAGAATCGTATTCGGAAGATTCGCGAAAACCTGCGGTAGAAGATGGCTCCATCAAAGACGACCAAGACAGACGCGATTTCACCATCAACGCCATGGCCATCAGCCTAAGCGATGGATCGTGGGGAGAATTGGTTGACCCGTTCGATGGCGTGGAAGATCTGAAAAAGGGAATTCTACGCACACCGCTCGAACCTGCCAAAACTTACAGCGATGATCCGCTTCGCATGATGCGTGCCATCCGTTTTGCCACACAGCTTGATTTTCAAATTGAGGAAGAATCGTTTCAGGCCATTTATCAGAATCGCGAGCGCATTTCAATTGTTTCTCAAGAGCGAATTACGGACGAACTGAACAAGATCATTCTGGCGAAAGTGCCTTCAAAGGGATTCAAATTGCTGTTCAATACAGGTTTGCTTCACCTTATCTTCCCCAAAATGACAGAGCTTTTTGGTGTGGATGTGATCAACGGAAAGGCGCACAAAGACAACTTTTACCACACACTGCAAGTGTTGGACAACATCTCGCAGAACACGGATGACCTTTGGTTGCGTTGGGCAGCCATTATGCACGACATCGAAAAACCGATAACCAAAAGGTTCGATCCAAAGGTTGGTTGGACCTTTCACGGTCACGAAGACCGCGGTTCGCGTGCCGTTCCAGAGATCTTCCGAGAACTGAAGTTGCCGCTGAATGAGAAGATGAAATACGTTCAGAAACTCGTGTTTTTACACTTGCGCCCCATTGCATTGGTGCAAGAAGTAGTGACAGATTCGGCAGTTCGTAGACTGCTTTTTGAAGCGGGCGATGACGTTGAAGACCTGATGACGCTTTGCGAAGCCGACATCACGAGCAAGAACGATAATCGCGTGAAGCGCTACATGAAGAACTTCGAAATTGTCCGTCAGAAAATGAAGGAAGTGGAGGAGAAGGACCGTGTGCGGAGTTGGCAACCGCCCGTTAGTGGCGAAGAAATAATGGAAGCTTTTGGAATTCGACCTTGCAGAGAGGTCGGATTGATAAAAGATGCCATTAAAGACGCGATAATGGATGGCGAAATTGACAATTCGCGGCAAGCTGCCATTGCTTTTATGGAGGCAAAAGGAACAGCGCTTGGTCTTGATTTAAGCACAAAGTTGAAATGAAAAATGAAAAACTTTCATTAGACGAAACCATTGTAATGAATAGAGGTTTAACATCCGTTTTTCGTTCAGCCCAATTTCTTTTTTTCCGTTTAGATTTGCGCAAACATGGCAGTTTATAGATTCAGAGTTTATATAGAGGATGATCACGAAGTCTATCGTGATATTGATGTACAAGGCAAGCAACGTTTTGCCGATCTTCATCGACAGATCATCCAGAGTTTCAATTTTCAGCAAGGGCAGCCTGCCGAATATTTCAGTTCAGATCAGCAATGGTATGAAGGAGATACGGTAGTTGCGCTCGACCGTAATTTGGAAGGAGATCATCAGAAGATCGTAAGTCATATCAACGTTCCGCGTCAGCGTTTTCTTTGCGTTACCATCAGCCATAAGGAAGTTGGTTTGGCATTGGAACTACAGAAGGTTTTTCCAGAAGAAGCTGGAATTGCGTATCCGCTTTGCGCCAAAAGCCAAGGCGAACCTCCTTATTACACACAACCGCCACCAGAACACATCATCGACAATTCATCATCGAACCAAGTGGAAGAAGATGATGAGGATCTGTTTGAAGGTGATGAACCTTCGGAGGAAGAAATCGAACGCATTCAGAAAGAAGCTGAGGCAGCCAGTAAAAAGGCCGATTTCAAAGCTCCTTCCATCGATTTCAGCAAGTTGGGGTCTATTTCGGATGATGATGGTGACGAAGAAGATGATGAGGATGATGACGAATCGGACGATGATGATGGCGGTGGTTTCGATGACTTCAACATGGACGATCTGATGTAATGCCTGCCAAGGCATCCAAAACCCTCATTGTGATTTGCGGCCCGACCGCAGTTGGAAAAACAGACTTTGCCATTGCATTGGCAGAGAAACTTGAAACCGAGATCATTTCGGCAGATAGCCGTCAATTGTATCGTGAAATTCCCATTGGAACAGCACAGCCAAGTAAGGAACAACTAAGTCGGGTGAAGCATCATTTCATTGCCGACCGATCCATCAATGAGGATTACAATGCAGGCATGTTTGAGCGTGATGCTTTGGATTTGCTCAATCAAGTTTTTCAGAAACATGATCAAGTAGTTTGCTGTGGCGGAACGGGGCTTTACATCAAAGCGCTTTGCGAAGGATTGGATGACATGCCTGAAGCTGACGAGGAACTCCGCGAGCAGCTCAATCAGCGTTTGGAAAGTGAAGGTTTGGAATCGCTTCAAGATCAATTGAAACAACTAGACCCTGTTCATTTCTCGAAAATGGATACGCAGAATCCGCAGCGGGTTATCCGCGCTTTGGAGGTTTGTATATCTACAGGAAAACCATTCTCATCATACCACGGGAATGAGAGAGTTAAGCGCCCGTTCAATATCATCAAAATCGGGTTGGAATTGCCGCGCGAAGAATTGAATCAGCGAATCAATAAACGCGTAGATGTCATGCTCCAAAACGGTTGGTTGGAAGAGGCGAAAGCCGTGTTCAGCCATCGTCAACTCAATGCGCTGAACACCGTTGGATACAAGGAATTGTTCGCACATTTATCTGGTGACATGACCTTAGAGGAAGCAGTCGAAAAGATCAAGATCAATACCAGACGTTTTGCCAAACGGCAGATGACGTGGTTTAAAAAGGATAGGGAGGTAAAGTGGTTCAGCCCTTCTGATGTGTCTGTTCAGAAGATGCTAGAACCTTAAAAATCAAATGCATTCTTACGTCTCGAAAGTTTGAGGTCAGAAAGGATGTTGGCCTTCACTTTCAGGTCGAAACTCCATTGCTGTTGAGCACCGAACGGAACCCATGTCATGCTGAAATCCCAACAGTGAAGATCGCGGTAAATGGTCACGGAAGTGTAGCTCAGATTCTTGCCCACGAAGTCATATCCTGAAGTAACTCCGAATTTCCACTTCGGAGTAATGTTCACGTCTCCCCAAAATTGAAGTGTCTGCACAAATCGTTGCTTCAGATTGTTTGTCAGATTATTCACTGCGAAATTGTAGCTGACGTTCAAATTCCACGGAATATTGAAATCGATGTATGCGTTCTTGTTGGCGTTTATCTGCGCCAACTCATCTGGTGTACCTTTGTTGCTTTGATAATCTTGCTTCCCTTTTCCATTCAAGCTAAAGGTCAGTGCAACGGATGCATTGGTAAGCCGCGTCAGTTGTTTGGTCTCGTTTATCAACCATCTGTTCTGTTTCACATGGTTGCTGTCTTGCGCGTATGGCGTGAACAACATTCTAACGTTCAACCCTAACTTTTCAAAAATGTGTGTGTTTCCGTTGATGCTTATATCTGAGAGGTTCAGCGAATCTGCAAAGAAATTGTATCTGGTTCCGATGCTAAACTGCTCCAGCAATTTCACCTTTTTAAAACCTGTGATGGTATCTTTCTTAGAGCGCACTTTCATTTCTAAAGTATTCCCTAAACTGAAAGTAGCTGCACCAGTGTTCACTTTCGGAGCCTGACCATAAATACTTAATGCATCGTGGTTGTAGGGAGATAAACTGGCATTGTTGCCGTAATACCCGATCTCATCTTTATTCAGCTTTGGAGTATAAAGGAAACCCACTGTTGGGTTAAAGGTGTGGCGGATGCCGCGTATCGGTCCTTTTTTGAATTGAACCAGACCATAAACCGTAGTGGTCATATTTACACTGGTGCTCACATCTCTATTACTGTAAAAACCATAGGTCGTGTCGACATCCAACTGTTGCGTCTCGTTGTTCCATTTCTTATCCAGCGTTTGAAAGAACCAACGTTCGTTGTAAGTAACCGATGGCGAAATGGTGAAATACTTGAATGCTTTGAATGAAGTGGAAATCGGAATGTTGTGGATCACTCCATTCTTCATCTTGTCAAGTATGGAACGGGTGAAGAAAGTGGAATCTGGCGATGTAACGCTGTTTTCTGTCCGTAAAGAATAGCTAAGACCGATCTTTTCGTACCAGCGCTGTTTTCCGATCTGATTCTTCCGTTTAAACGGATAGATCCGTTGCATGTTGAACGCGATCTGCGGAAGCGTTACCGTAACCAACTTATTCTGCGTGTTCTGACTATGGCTCATGTTTACGCTGATGGTGAATGGCGTTCCGATCCATCGTTTAGAAAACGAAATGTTCGATTGGAACGTGTTGGTCAGATAGTTCTGAGCATTCGTAACCAGCCCGTTCGAGAAATAATTGCTAGTTCCAGCATTAACACTTGCCTGAAACGTGGTACTTGGTCTCGATTTAGGGTCTTGCTGATGGTTCCATTTGATGAAGAAGTTGTTCTGCACCGAATAGTCGGGAAAAGCCTTCTGGCTATTTCGCAAACTATTATGGCTCAATTCAACTGAACCATTGAATTTGTAGCGTTTGTTGTATTTCGAATTTAGCCGAACTGCATAGCTGCCTTGCGTGTAAATATCGCCCGTAACGGCAAGATCCATCTTTTCGCCCAAATTGAAGTAATAACCCATGTTACGGAAGAAGAATCCCTGCGAAGGAGATTCTCCATATTCTGGAAAAATGATTCCCGATTTTCTTCCAGGCTTGGTCGGAAACAGCGCAAAAGGAACCACAAGCGGTGTGTAAACGCCTTCAAACATCAGAAATGCTGGTCCACTAACGATCTTATCGTTCGGAATAACCTTCAGCTTTTTGGCCTTTATCATATAATGTGGCTCTTCGGCATCGCAGGTGGTGTAGCCGCCATCTTCTATATAATAATGGCTTTCTTCTGTCTTCTTCACCTTCTCTCCGCGGATGTTCCCTTCGCCTTGCTGAGTAACTACATCCAAGATCTTTCCTTTTCCCGTATCAAAATTGTAGCGCATCCTTTTGGATGAGAAATTCTGATCGCCACTCTTGAATTCAGGCGTGCCAATGGTTTTTCCCAGCGAGTCCGTTACGCCTTCTGCATAAACTTCTTTGGTTGCCTGATCAATTTCAATGTAAGCCGCTTTCAACTCAATGTCCTGATAATTGATCTGCGCTTCTCCATACAGAAAGACCTTTTTGTCTTCCACACTGAAACGGATGGAATCTTTGGCGTGATACTTTATCTCATCTTCCAGATCTGTCTTTTTCTTCTTGGGCTTCAAGCTCAGACTGTCTGACGTAAGCGCGGCATTTTCAAAAAGTTTGTCGCCTGTAACGATCAGCGCTGTGTCAGGGGCCTGTGTCAGCACAGAATCTCTTTTGCCTTTCTGCGCTCGTTCGCGCATGTTTGGAATAATATTGATGGTGCTGTCAGTCGTAACCGCAGGCTCGGATTCCTGTGCGTAACCAAGGCTGGTTATCAACACCAATAACAGGCTTATTGTAAAGGTTTTTATCACAGACGCCACACTATTCAACGGTACCTCCTGTTATTCGGGGAAAAGGCTTTATTTTTAGGCGTTCAAAGCTAACCATTTCATCGGGGACACGGGTTGGACAATGATGCACGCGCAATCGATCTTGAAACGCTCAATTTTTCTATTTCTTGTATTCACGCTGAACCATTTTTTGGGGTTTGGCCAGACTTCCAATACGCCCTATCGGATTAAAACCATTGTAATAGATGCCGGACACGGAGGGAAAGATCCCGGAAACCTCGGAACCGGACGCTACAAAACCCGCGAAAAAGACATAGCGCTTGAAGTTGCTTTGCGTGTCGGCAGTTACATCAACCAGCAGTTTCCCGAAATAAAACTCATTTACAGTAGGAGTACAGATGTTTTCATTGGGTTGGATGAGCGCGCTGAAATAGCCAATAAAGCCAAGGCCGACCTTTTCATAAGCATCCATTGTAATGCATTTGCCAAGCCAACCAGTAGTGGCGTAGAAACCTACGTGTTAGGACTTCACCGTAACCAAGAGAACTTGGAAGTGGCCATGAAAGAGAACTCGGCCATCTTTTTGGAAGATGATTACAAGACAAAATATGATGGATTCGACCCGAATTCGCCAGAAAGCATCATTGCGCTAACCATCATGCAAAGCGCCTTTTTGCAGCAGAGTCTATCCATATCGTCCTATGTTCAGAAACAGTTTAGAGAACGAGTTGGTCGTAAAGACCGAGGTGTGAAACAAGCAGGATTTCTAGTGCTTCGCAGAACCACCATGCCTAGCGTACTTATAGAACTTGGGTTTTTGACCAATGCCGAAGAAGAGGATTTTCTGAATTCCGAGAACGGAAAATCATACATGTCATCGGCCATTTTCCGTGGTTTTAAAGAATACAAGGAATTGGTAGAAGATCCATTGCCTGCAGGATCGGTTGTTCAACCAGTAAAACCAGCAGAACCTACTGAAACAACCACAATAAGTGACGCTGAAAAGAAAAAGGCCGAAGCATTGGCAGCAGCTGAAAAAGCAAAACTGAAAGCAGATCAGGACGCGAAACAAAAAGCACTGGATCAGCAGAAGTTGAAAGCCGTGGCCGATTCGTTGCAACTTGCAAAACAGCGTTTGTTGGATGAGAAGACTAAGCGTGAGGAAGAGCTTGCTAAAAAAGGGAAGGAAGACGAAGCAGCAAGACTAAAAGCCAAAAGTGATTCGCTTGAGTTGGTGAAACAAGAGAAAATTGCAGAGTTTGAGCGTAAACAACGAGAGGTAGAAGAACAGAAGAAGAAGGAATTGGCAGAATTGAAAGCCAAGGAAGAAGCAGAGCTCAAAGCAAAAGAAGCAGAAGCGAAGAAGGAATTGGAGTCGAAGCAACAGGCCAAAGAATGGTTGGAAGAGATCAAGGAAGTGAAGGAAAAGGAACTGGAAGAAGCCAAGGCGAGGACAGAAATAGATGCTGAAAAGGAACGCTTAGAAGCAATCAAAAAGAAAAAAGAGGAAGAACTTGCCGAAGCCAAACGATTGGCTGATGAGAAATCTACCAAGCAAAATGGAGATTCTTTGGCAGTGCTCAGAATGATCAAAGAGCAATCTCGGATAGATTCGATCTCTAAAGCGCGGGCCGATGGAGGCCAATTCAGAAAAGACTCAATCGCGGTGGTTGAAGCTGCGAAAAAGGCGAAGATGGATTCAATTGCCGCTGTTGTTGCAGCTCAGCAAGCTCAAAAAGAAGCGTTACGCAAGGCAGAAGAGCAGGAAGCGCGCAGATTGGCCAAACTAAAGTTCGAACAGGATTCCATCGCTGCTGCTAGAAAAAAGGAAGCGGATGCAATTGCCGTAACGATTGATGCCAAGAAGGCTGCTTCGCCAGAAGAAGCAGAATTGTTGTTTTTGCAGTTGAGAAAGAAACAGCTAGAGCAACGAATTGCGCAACTTAAAGGACAAAACGTGCAGACCGTTACAACCGAAAAGTTGGAAGAGCGGACAAACTCAACACCTGAATCGGAACCAGAACATAAGGTAGATGCAGCCGTGGTTGCTGGTCTTGTGTTGAAAGTTCAGGTCGTAACGTCTTCAAAACCATTGGATAAGAACGATCTTCAGTTCAGAGGACAGGACGTTTGGCAATACGAACAAGGTGGTCTTTATAAATATACGGTTGGCCATACTCAGGATTTTGAGGAAATAACTAAACTGCAAGGCGATTTGAGGAACCTCGGATTTCAAGGAGCGTTCGTTGTTGCATTTAAGGATGGTGAGCGGATCAAGGTAGCGGAAGCTCGAGAATTGTTAACTAAATGAGTATGAAATATTCAAAGGAGATACGTACTGGTGTAATTGCCATTGCCATCATTTTCGTCTTTGTTTGGGGATATAATTTCCTGAAAGGGAACGACATTTTCAGCAAACAAAGGGTCTATTATACTACGTACGAGAACGTTGGCGGACTTACAAAGTCCAATGCAGTTACGGTCAATGGCTTTAAAGTGGGATTGGTGAAGGATGTTTATTTCGAACCTGTTCATCGCGATAAACTGATTGTTGAGTTTATGCTTACTGCTGATAATTATGAGATTCCAAAAGGAGCCAAGGCAACATTGGTTTCCGATCTACTCGGCACCACAAGCATCAATTTGGTCACTTCAAAAGATGAAGACGGAGTTGAATTGGTCGGATATTATATGGAAGGAGATACGCTTCCTTCCGAGGTAGAAGGCGCGTTGATGGAAAGCATCACCGATCTTTCGTCCAGTTTGGCCACTACCAAGATGAAAGCCGACAGGTTATTTGATTCGCTCGATTCTCTGGTTGTTGATATTCGAGATGTTTTGGGTCCTGGAGATCGTGAATCAAGTGTAAACAGAGCGATCACCGATCTTGCCAAAACAATGGACAACCTCAAAAATGCATCCAGCAAAATTGATGGTATCCTTGCTCAGGATGGACAACTAGGCAGAATTCTGGCAGATGTGGAAGGCTTTACCACCACGCTGGATGAGAACAAGGATGAGATTGACAACCTGTTGAATAACCTTTCAACCTTGTCAGATTCGTTGGCCGCAGCCGAATTGGCCGCCACAATAAATAATGCAAACAAGACTTTTGCTGAGTTGGCAGAAGCAATGGAGAAGATCAATAACGGAGAAGGAACGATCGGTAAACTGTTTAAAGATGACTCGGTTTACAATAATCTTGAAGCTGCAACAAGAGACCTTGACAGCTTGTTTATTGACATAAAAGCAAATCCAAACCGATACGTGCATGTGTCGGTTTTCGGTAGAAAAGAAAAGAAAAAGAAGTAAGCTAAAACCATGGAATACATTCCTCAGATACTGTTCCTTATCATGCTGGTGGTCGGTTTCGGCCTGTTTGCAAAAAGTGCAGCACGAATAAGAAGAAACATCCTTTTAGGAAAAGACATCGATAGAAGTGATAACCCTTCGCTTCGGTTGAACACAATGCTCCGCGTTGCTATGGGCCAATCGAAAATGGTCGTTCGGCCAGTTGCCGGAACCTTGCATCTTATCGTGTACATCGGTTTTATCCTCATAAACATCGAAGTATTGGAGATTGTGATCGATGGTCTATTCGGAACGCATCGCATTTTTGCTCCAGTATTGGGCGGAGTTTACACCGCAGCCATAAACTTCTTCGAGATTCTGGGCGTGCTGGTTATCATTGCCTGCGCCATCTTCTTATATAGAAGAAATGTGATGAAGATCGGTCGTTTCCACAGCACCGAAATGAAAGGTTGGCCATTCAAGGATGCCAATTACATTCTCATTATTGAGATTGTGCTGATGACAGCTTTGCTGGTTATGAATGCTGCAGAAGCCAATTTCCCTGATGATCATCGTGCAGCAGGTCCATTCCTAATTAGTGGAATGCTTGCGCCATTGTTTTCTGGTATGGGTTACGAGACACTTCATCTTATAGAACGTGCTTGTTGGTGGGCGCATATTGCAGGGATCCTGTTCTTCTTGAACTACCTGCCATATTCAAAGCACTTCCACATTATGTTAGCATTCCCGAACGTTTATTATTCTAATCTCAAACCTAAAGGTCAGTTCAATAATCTTGAATCGGTTAAGAAAGAAGTAGAGTTGATGATGGATCCAAATGCTGATCCGTATGCAGCCGCGCCAGAACCAGATCCAAATGCTGCGCCACAGCGTTTTGGAGCTAAAGATGTTCAAGATCTGAGTTGGGTTCAGCTGATGAATGCATACAGCTGCACGGAATGCGGTCGTTGTACTTCAAATTGTCCTGCAAACATTACGGGTAAGAAATTGTCTCCGCGTAAGATCATGATGGACACGCGAGATCGTTTGGAAGACGTTGGCGCCATCATTGACCTTAACAAAGGAACATTTGTGGATGATGGTAAATCCTTACTTCACGATTATATCACACCAGAAGAATTGTGGGCCTGTACTTCGTGCAACGCATGTACAGAAGCTTGTCCTGTAAACATTGATCCGCTAAGTATCATTATCGATCTGAGAAGATACTTGGTAATGGAAGAATCATCGATGCCGGCACCGCTAGCACCGGTTATGAGTAGTTTGGAGAACAACGGAGCTCCATGGCAGTTCTCGCCATCAGACAGATTTAATTGGGCCACCGAAGAAGCATAAGAAAGACATGAGCGAAGTATTGAAAGTACCTACGATGGCCGATATGATGGCCGCTGGCGAAACTCCAGACATCCTTTTTTGGGTTGGATGTTCGGGCAGTTTTGACGATCGGGCCAAGAAGATCACAAAAGCAATTGTGAAAATTCTGAACAAGGTTGATATGAAATTTGCTGTGCTTGGAGTGGAGGAATCTTGTACTGGCGATCCGGCCAAACGTGCAGGAAACGAATTCACCTTCATGATGCAGGCGATGAGCAACATCCAAGTGATGAACGCTTATGAAGTAAAAAAGATCGTTACGGGTTGTCCGCATTGCTTCAACACCATTAAGAACGAATATCCTGAGCTAGGAGGGAAGTACGAAGTAATCCACCACACGCAATTGGTTCAGCAACTTATTGATGAAGGAAAGTTGAAGGTTGAAGGTGGGGCTTTTAAAGGCAAGAAGATCACCTTTCACGATCCGTGCTATTTGGGAAGAGGAAATGGAGAATACGAAGCTCCACGTAGTGTGATTGAGAAGTTGGATGTGGAATTGACTGAAATGAAGCGTTCTCGTGCCAACGGACTTTGCTGTGGAGCAGGTGGCGCCCAGATGTTCAAAGAGGCAGAGCCAGGCAATAAGGAAATCAATATGGAAAGGGCAGAGGAGGCTTTGGCCTTGAAGCCAGATGTAATTGCTACGGGTTGTCCGTTCTGCAATACCATGATGACGGATGGCGTGAAATACAACGATAAGCAGGACGAAACACAAGTGCTGGATGTCGCTGAACTGATTGCGCAAGCGAACGATCTGTAAAGAGCTTTCAGTCCACAGACGATAGACCATGGACAATCGTCAATTGAAGCAATAATCGCTGTGGACTGTTGACAATGGACTATCGACTTTCAAGATGAAAACAACGCTCGAAACATTCCAAACATTCGCGACTAACTCACGAACGTGGGTTTATCAATCATCGCGCAATCTCACAGATGCCGAAGCTGCTGAATTGAAGCAATTGGCAAGTGGTTTTGCTGCCGAATGGAAAAGCCACGGAGCATCGTTGAAAGCTGCTGCTGATGTGCTTTACAATCGCTTTTTGGTGATGATGGTGGATGAAGATGCTGGTTCAGCCAGTGGATGTTCCATCGATAGTTCTGTAGCACAGATCCGATCCATCGAGCAGAAATTGAACATTGATCTTTTTGACCGACTGAATTTAGCCTATCTCAATTCTGATAATGAACTGGAGACGGTGCACTCTAACAAGATCTCAGATGCTTTTGAGCATGGCGCATTAACAGAAGAGACAACCGTTTTCAATAACATGGTGATTTCCAAAACAGAGTTGGAAACGGGTTGGAAAATTCCGTTGATTCAGAGTTGGGCGGGTAGTAGAGTGAAAGTCCTTTAATTTGCTAATTGGATTTTTTAAGAATCCTGCTTTCGCTTCTGTATGTTCCATGTTCCAAAGTGAATCGTTCACTTATCGTTCCTGAATTGCCATTTATGAAGATTTCAATTTTCTCTTCAGTAGCACTCCAGTATCCATCCTTTTTAACGTTTGTTTGTGTTGATCCGTTAGCGGCCTTAGAACGGTGTTCCCACGTAGCTGTTCCATCGTCCTTAAGCGAGTAGATTTCAGAGTCCAAGCCATTTTCGTAATCATCCACTTCTACCATGTATTTGCCTGAAAGACTTGTATACAGTGGGTTGGTTTTGATGTATTCACTTTTTTCACTTTCTAGTTCATTCTCTGAAACTTGGTGTTTAGGAGAGGAGCAACTAATAACAAGAATGCAGACTACTAAGTTGAGATGTTTCCAGTTCGATCCTGACATGTTTCTTAATTATTTACCACTCAAAAATATCCTTCATTTCTTCAGGCCTGTGCTCAATTCGCCAATTGAAACCTTCCAGTTTCATGTCGCTGAGGTTGATCAGAGTTAGCGGATAAAGTGTAGCATCTGGTTCTGTGAGAAAAGTGATGTCTTTCACTTTATTCTTCTCGATTTTGATGATCAGATTACTGGCTTTTGCCTTATTCACGTTATCGGGTTGAGCGCCATCTTCGCCTGCAAAATAGATGGTTTCGCCATTGCCTTCCACAAACACGCGCCTCAGTTTCTGTTCGTGGAAAAAACCGGTCATGTAGCGGCCTTTTATCTGATTGAACATGGCGCTGTCTTCCTCCGAGATGATCATCGAATTCTCTTTCATAAAAAGCCGATCAATTCGGTTATTCCTGTTCTGTATCCACATACTATCAGCGGTCAGTTGGTTTTCATCTGACCAAAGAATCGGGTCGCGATAAAGTCGGATGGTAGAATCAGCGTATGAATACACCAACGAATCGCACTTTCCGCGCATGTCAGGTTTAAAGAACTTAGCGTGATGGAAAGCGAAGAGGATTCTGCGGTCTATCACGGTATCTACAATGCTCAAAAGCGTATCAGCATGCAGAAACAGCGAATCTGCGCCCATATCTTGGATCATTACCGCACTGTCGGTCAGTAGAACCATGTCGCCCACTTCGTAGTATTTGGCGTGTTCTCCCGTCAGAATAATATCCTGCGCGGTATCTGAAACCACTACGTTCCCAATCGCCAAGCCGTAGCCATATTTCTTGTTGTAGTACAGGCTATCGGCCAAAATGGATTGATCGGAACTTAGAACCGTGGCCTTGTTGCTGAACTGCGCAATATCAAGCTCGGTATCATACCAACCGAAATTGCAGAGAATCGTGTTTTCATCACTAATAATGGTCGTTGGACCAAGGAAGAAAGACACTTCAGTCTTTGCATTGTATCTCAGTGTATCGCAATAAAGCGTGTATTGCTTATTTACCAGTTTCACGCTGTCTTTGAAGAACATTTCCTCAAGCGTGCTGTAGTAGTAGCCAATTCTGCTGGTGAGGGTATTCTCACTGTCTACAATTTTTCCGCCCGTATTATACCAAGCTTGTTCAGTGGCCATGTTGTAGTCCAACTTTTGGCTGGTCAAGGTCATTTCACTGTCCACCAGTTTAACGTTGCGTTTCGCTTTGGCAAATTCCGTGTTGCCGTTGTAGTTCAGCTCTTCGCACCACATTTTTATGCTGTCGCCTTTGTTGATGACCACGCGCGAAAAGGCGTCCATGCTATTGTCTTCGTACAGATAGGCGCTATCGCAATTCATGATGGTGCCTTCGTGTTCGAAAATCACGTTGCCGATAAGTCTTCTTGCTTTGTGGTCAAGACCTTCATCATACTCCAAAACCTCTGCGTTCAGAAGTTCAATGCGTTTCTTTTTCTCCTCTTGTGCAGAAGAGGACAGCGCTACGCTGATGAGAACAGAAAGGAACAGGAAACGGCAATACATGGTTGCCAAAGTTAACTTCCCTGATGCCTTTCGATGGTGGATTTCCAAGAAAGATACATGGCATTGAAGTGGTCGATGCATTCGGTAAGAAAAGGTGCATCGATCAACTTATGCAGGTTGCCCAAATTTTCAATCTGATCGATGGTGATCTTGTAGGATTGTTCCATTGGACCTGCTTCCATCTTCACTGTATACTTTTCGTTGTATTCAAAGATGGTGATGGTAATGCTCGGATGTGGAATGTGGCCTACGACTCTCATTTTATCTTACACAGAGATTTGATTGAGAAAAAGAGAAACACAGAGGCTTGGTAGTAGATCGAAACGCTGTGCTTCTCTTTTTCTCCATGTTCTCTGTGCAATAATTAAGGTGAAAACAGCGAATAAGCATTGCTAGAACTTCATCACAATTTTGGCGTTTACCCTTCTGGTCGTTAAGTAGTTAGGAACTGCATATTGACGGTTGGTAATGTCCGAGATCCAGAGGTAGCTGAGTGTGTTGTTGGTTCCAAGAAGGTTGAAAACCTCTAAACTGATCCAAATTGACTTGAAGTGTTTGAGGGGATTTTTTGGTCCAACGAATTTCTTTTTCTCACCCAAAAGCATGTAAGAGAAACCGATGTCTACTCTTCGGTATGGAGGTATACGTAATGTGTCTTTGTAACGGGTGTAGTCTGGCGGGCCGAAAGGCATTCCGGAGCCGAATACTAGGTTCAAATGCATTTTTAGAGAAGGTAATTTCGGAACGTAATCCTGAAAATAGAGCGAGAAGTTTACGCGTTGGTCGGTAGGGCGCGGAATGTAACCTGGCTCAACTCTTACGCTGTCTGTTGGAATGGAATTCTCGATGCCATAACCGATCTTCTGTCCATCCGAATTGTAATAATCGTAGTAGTAATCATCTATGATATCTTCTTGAACCGTCATCACAGACATACTCGCCCAACTTTCAATTCCTTGAACGAATTCACCGTTTAGCTTCAGGTCAATCCCGGTGGCATAACCTCGAGCATTATTTTGAGCGTAATAACGGATTCGAACGTTGTCAATTTCGTATGGGACAAGGTCGTTCAGGTATTTGTAATAAACTTCGGCTACCAGTTTGAAGGGACGATTCCATGCCTTGAAATTGTAATCCATTCCAATAACAGCATGATACGATTGCTGCGCACGGACATTCTTATTCAACGTTCCATTCAGATCTCTGAGCTCGCGATAGAACGGTGGTTGATAGTACATACCTCCTGAAGCTCGGAAGATCATATCGGTATTTATCCATTGAGGGTCGAATGCATAGTTTACCCTAGGGGTCACAATGAACTGCTTATTTACATCCCAATAATGATAGCGGGCGCCAGCTGTAAGTTGATGTTTTGACGTGTCTGAGAACATCCATGTGTTCTGAATGAAACCGCTGATGCGATTACTCTGAAGGTCAATTCTGGTTTTCAGTACCTCCTGAACCTGAAGTTCATTTGCATTCAATGGAATGGAATAACCGGCAGAATCGATCATGTTCCACTCACTTAGCTTGTCTACTATTATTTCGTGCTGATACGTACTTCCCCAATCCATGATTCGATGACCATCGAACCATTTGCCAACATTCCTTGCAGAGACCACGGTGGCGGTCAGATAGTCGCGACCATGGTTAAGAAACGTTCCAATTCCACGGTTGAAGGCCACTTCACCCAAATTATCAGATCCAAAGTTATTGTCCAGTTGGCCAAGGAAATACTCGCCCTGTACGTCAAATGTTTGATTTTCAGTGGAGCGGAAGGCAGAAGCAATAAGTTTGAGTTTGAGTTTCGGATTTGGTCTGAATTCGGTTGTAAGGGCACCAAGAATCGTCTCGAAACTACTGATCTCCTGACCGTCAAAATACACGGTTAGTTGCAGGGCATCGCTGATGGTTCCGAAAGCCGTAACTCGGTCTTGCGGAACGAATTGATAACGGTTTTGTGCGTAGTTGGCTAACAGACTTACGCTCCATTTATCGTTTATGTCAAAATTCAACAGACCTTGTACATCAATAAAACGTGGTCTATATTGACCTTTCGTGTCTAAACTACCAAGTACGTATTGGTTGGTGCGATACCGAACACCAGCCAAATACGAAAAACGGTAATCTTTAGAGGAACCTTCTACGTGAGCAGCTCCTCCCAAAAGACTTCCTGTTACAGAACCGGCAAATTTCCGTGGGCGCTTGTATTTTACGTCCAAAACGGACGACATCTTATCGCCATACTTGGCTTCAAAACCGCCAGCAGAAAAACTCAAACTACCAACAAGATCAGGATTGACAAAACTGAGTCCTTCCTGTTGACCAGAACGAACCAAAAATGGTCGATAGATGAGAACATCATTCACATAAACCAAGTTCTCATTGTAGTTTCCTCCACGAACGTTGTACTGTGAGCTCAATTCGTTATTTGAACTCACGCCTGGGAACGTTTTCAGCACGGCTTCAATTCCTCCGCTTACTGTCGGAATTTCAATAGCTATTTTGGGGTCAACGCGCGTCATGGTGGTGGTGCGATTGGCGTCATCATTCACCACAGCTTCCGTCATCAGATTGTCGTTCAGTTTCAGAATACGATTAAGAATTTTGATTTCGCCAGGTGCGAGCTTCACTTCGAAGGTCTGCGATTCGAATTGAACGTGGCTAAAGCTAATTTTGATCTTGGTGTCGGCTGGAACTTCGAAACTGTAATTCCCACTTTCATCTGTCGATGTTCCGCCCGGATAACCGATGGCCGCCACATTCACAAGTTCAATTCCCTTGTTGTTTTCATCCAGCAATTGGCCCGCTACAGTGGCTTTGGATTGAGCCCAAGCCATGTTTCCCATCAAAAGGAGGAAACCCAGCACCTGCAGCGTGCGCAGCTTTATTTGAAAAAGGATGATCAAGAGTGGGTCAGCGTTTTTTCTTGCGTTTAAAATCCCCATTCTTCCATGCTTTGATGAATTTGGCCCAAGCCAACGGATTCAACAAATTGTTCGGTGGAAGTTGCCCAGCGTAATACAATTGAGCTCCGTGCTGTTGCATGGCGTAAGTAAAGTTTTCGCTGCCGTCCATGCCCATGTTTTCCATACGTTCTTTCATTTCGGCACGATTCAGATTACGTTCCGCCCGCTGCTTGTCATCTTCAGGAAGGTGAAGACTCAGAAACGCCTCTCTGAACTGTTCTTTTGTTGGCCAAGGATAAATGACAGCTTCTTGAAGAATGACTGTATCCTGATCCATCATCTGGATAAGCGAGTAGTTCTTTCGGTTCAATGAATCAGGGATTACAAAAAGTGCATCCTTAAATCCAACGTAGCTGAATTGAATCGTATCTCCACGCTCAGCAACGAAAGAGAAGTATCCGAAGTAATCGGAAATGGTGCCGCGTTTCGAGTTTTTGATGAGGATATTGGCAAATGGAACAGCCATCAGACTATCACGGGTAAGCAGCACACCAGAGAATTGGAGCAGGCTGTCGTTCTTGGTCTGGGCATGTGTTTGGAAGTTCGAAAAACAACTCAACAACACTACGATAGGAAATATATACTTAAGAATCGAAGTGCTTGTAGACATGATATTCGCTCGGTAACGCTTAAAATTCAGAACTATTGTGCTACAAATTTTTCGAGTACCTCAATAATGCTGAAAATCATCTCATCGTTTTCAGGCGTATCAGATTCAGATAGGAATGCTTTCAAACGGATCATCTCATTTTCCAACATTTCCTGATCCTTTATCTCTTCCCAATTCTCTATAATGGTAAGCACTTCCAAGCATTCCATGTACGAACCGGTGGAAGCCACGGTAATGAAATCTGGCAGGCGATGACTAAGGTCAATCCCTGTTTGCCAGCAAGCAGAAAGCATTAGCACGCGGATGTCTGCGAACTCAAGATTTGAAAGTTCGTTCACCAATTCTTCTATAGCATCCTTGTCTTTGAGGTCGAACAACAACTGAGCAATGCTGCTTTCAACAGAAACTTCAGTTGTGTTTTTCAGAGCAGTAAGGATGTCTGAAATGTATGATGCGTCACCTCCTTTTTTCAACTTTTCAATTGCAGCAAGCGCAATTGTCTCATCGTTGCTCTTCAGGTCCTTGATGACCGACTCTCTATTTGTCTTCGCAATTTTAGCCATGATTCGAGGCGCGAAAGTACTCAATTGAACACGTTTTAGAATCACCTTACTCATTACCGTCAATTGATTGCATTCGTTTGGACGAATCTGTTTATGAGTGATATTCCTCGGAATCTGTCGGATTTCTATAAGCTGTCCAAATTCCACTGATGAACATCAGCCAAGCAAAGCAGGTTATTGTTTAAACTTGTTCCACCAAAAACACATCAATGTCTGAAAAGGATTTACAGGCCATCTTCGATAAGAAGATTGAGAATGAAGTAAAGATCGAGCCCAAAGATTGGATGCCAGATGCTTACCGCAAGAACGTTTTGCGTCAGATGGCGCAACACGCACATTCTGAAGTGGTGGGAATGCTTCCAGAAGGCAATTGGATAACCAGAGCACCGAGCTTGAGAAGAAAAGTAGCCTTGTTGGCCAAGATTCAAGATGAGGCTGGTCACGGACTTTATCTCTATAGCGCAGCGGAAACGTTGGGAACAGACCGCAATAGGTTAGTACTGGACCTTCTTGAGGGCAAAGCCAAATACAGTAGTATTTTCAATTATCCAGCACTTACTTGGGCTGATATAGGCGCTGTGGGTTGGCTGGTTGATGGAGCGGCCATTGTGAACCAGATCATGCTTCAGAAAACGAGCTACGGGCCGTATTCTAGGGCTATGATCCGTATCTGTAAGGAAGAGAGTTTCCATCAGCGTCAAGGCTATGAGATCATGCTTACGCTTTGCCGTGGGTCTGAAGAACAAAAAGCTATGGCGCAAGATGCACTGAACAGGTTTTGGTGGCCAAGTCTTATGATGTTCGGGCCTTCGGATAAGGATTCTGCGCATTCAGCACAAAGCATGGCTTGGAAGATAAAACGAATGGGAAACGATGAACTTCGTCAGAAATTCATCGACCAAACAGTAAAGCAGGCAGATTTCCTCGGACTCACTATTCCTGATCCTGAATTGAAGTGGAATGAAGAGAAAGGTCAGTACGATTGGGGACAGATCGACTGGGAAGAGTTTCAGAATGTGATCAGTGGCAATGGACCTTGCAATAAGGAAAGACTGGCGGCACGCCAGGCAGCGTACGATAATGGTGCTTGGGTTAGAGAAGCAGCCACAGCTTATGCTAATAAGAAAGCAGAACGTAAAGACAAAGAAGCAGCATAAACCAGCTTTTAGCATATAGCAGTTGGGAATAAGTTCACTTGCCTAATCGCTGATCGCTAATCGCTAATCGCTAATTAAAATGGAAAGAAAAGACTGGCCTCTTTGGGAGGTATTTGTAAGAAGCAAAGCAGGATTGAGCCACAAACACGCAGGTAGCCTTCATGCACCAGATGCAGAAATGGCCATCAGCAATGCACGCGATGTTTATACGCGCAGAAACGAAGGCGTGAGCATTTGGGTGGTAGAAAGCAAACACATCCATTCTACCTTGGAAACAGATGCCGAATCCATGTTCGACCCGAACGAGGACAAGATCTATCGTCATCCGACTTTCTACGATATTCCGGACGAAGTAGGACATATGTAATATGGAGAAGAACCAAGCTTTATTCAATTATCTACTCCGATTAGGCGATAATGCCGCCATCCTCGGTCATAAATTGAGCGAGTGGTGCGGTCATGGTCCAGAATTGGAGGAAGACATAGCCATTATCAACACAGCACTTGACCTTTTGGGTCATGCCCGATCCATTTACAGTTATGCTGGAGAAGTGGAAGGAAAAGGACGAACAGAAGACGACCTTGCTTATTTGCGTATTGAGCGCGAATACAGAAATGCGCTTATCTGCGAATTGCCGAACGGAAATTATGGCGATACGATCGCACGTCAATATTTGGTGGATCAATTCAATTTTCTGCTGTTTTCTGAATTGGTGAATTCGAAGGATGAAACTGTTGCGGCCATTTCAGAAAAAACCATCAAAGAGATTCGCTATCACTTACGTAGAAGTAAGGAATGGGTGTTGCGCTTGGGCGATGGAACCGAAGAAAGTCACAATAAGATCCAAGAGGCATTCGATAATATTTGGCCCTACACAGGCGATCTGTTTGTGGAAGATCAAAGTGATGCTGTGATTGTTGCTGAAGGCATTGGGCCAGATATGAAAGCAATCCATGGTACATGGAGGGAGAACGTGAAAGCAACCTTGGCTGAGGCCACGTTGACGATTCCGAAAGATGGATGGATGCACAGTGGAAGTAAAGCTGGTCGTCATACCGAACACATGGGCTATATTTTGGCCGAATTGCAATACATGCAACGCACCTATCCTGGCTGCGAGTGGTGATAAAAGCGCAAGCTTTTGTCATTCCGACCCAAGTGGAGGAAGTTCCCCCTTTTAAAGGGGGTGCCGAGGAACGAGGCGGGGGATTGAATAACGAACAATGAACGAAGAAGAACTTTGGAATCTGCTCGATGAGGTCATGGATCCTGAGATACCTGTTCTCAGCTTGGTTGACCTTGGAGTAATTCGTGATGCCAAATTCGTTCACGGAAATCCTGAGATAACCATCACGCCTACCTATTCCGGTTGTCCTGCCATGAAGGTGATGGAAGAAGATATTGAAGCGGTGCTGCAAGGCGTAGGTTTTGATGAGTACAAGATCAATACCGTGCTCTCGCCAGCTTGGACTACTGATTGGATCACCGAAAAGGGACGGAAAGCCTTACAGGATTACGGAATAGCACCACCGGAACAAGCCACTTCAGATAAGAATGCGCTTTTGGGCCATCCAAAAGAAGTGACATGCCCGAATTGCAAAAGTCGTAAAACAAAAATGTTGAGCCAGTTCGGCTCAACACCTTGTAAAGCATTGTATCAATGTCAAGACTGCAAAGAGCCTTATGACTATTTCAAGTGCATTTGAAGGTTACTTCAACCACACCTTTACGTAGCTACCTTCTTCTTGGATGAAGATGGCTTTGCTTAGGTCGTAAGAGTGAGTCACTTTGCCTCTTGTAAAAGCAACGGTATAATCACCTTCAATCGTCATGGTTGTGATCCAGTTTCCAGTGTACTTATATTCCCAACCTGGCATATTGATCACGACTTCGTTGTAGGTCTCGAGTATCCGTTTCAGGTCATCCTTTTTATACATGGCCTGAGCAGAGGCGTCAAATGGGTTGGAAAGCAAAAAAATCAATCCGAGAGAAAATAGATACTTCATTTGATTTACGTTTTAAGATTCGATGCAATTTACTGCAAGTCATCTGTTGTTCAATGACGGAGGTCAATCTATTTGCTGACCAATTTCCAACTTTGGGAGATTCAGGTGGCTTTCTACCTTAGTCGCATCAAAAATTCAAGATGACATTCGATATCATAGATTTCAAAATAGAAGATGGCGTTGCTGTGATTACGCTTAATCGACCTGATAAACTCAACAGCTTCAATCAATTAATGGCCTATGATGTTCAATCGGCATTGGACCATTGCATGGAAAATCCTGAGGTGAGATGTGTGCTGATAACTGGTGCAGGACGAGGTTTCTGCGCTGGACAGGATCTGGAAGAGGCCATTGAACCAAACGCGGCAAGCATCGAAGAACACGTAGAATCGAAGTACAATCCGATGGTTCGGAAGATTCGCGCCATTAAAAAACCAGTGATCGCTGCGGTGAATGGCGTTGCGGCAGGAGCAGGCGCCAATTTGGCCTATTGCTGCGATATCATTGTGGCAGCAGAAAGCGCCAAGTTCATCCAATCGTTCATCAACATTGGTTTGATTCCAGATACAGGCGGTACATATTTTCTACCTCGAATGGTGGGAATGCACAAAGCCGCAGAATTGATGATGCTTGGAGAGAAGATGACCGCTCAGGAAGGAAAAGACCTTGGCATCGTCTATCGCGTTTACCCTGATGCTGAATTCATGGAAAGCGCCATGGAACTCGCGAAACGAATGGCCAAAATGCCAACCAAAGGCTTGGGTTTGATCAAGAAAGCAATCAACATGAGCTTAAACCACGATCTTGATCAACAACTCGAAGTTGAACGTGATCTGCAAGGAAGAGCAGGCAGAACCTACGACAATGCCGAAGGAATCAATGCTTTTTTGGAGAAACGTAAACCAGTATTTAAAGGAGAGTAATCTTTGCACAGAGACTAAATGAGAAATTGAGATTCACAGAGGTTTTCTTTGTGTCCTTTGTGAAATCTTTGTGATCTCTGTGGTTAAGAATTAAAGCAATGAACGAATTGATTGTAGGAGTTGTCGGGGCAGGAAGCATGGGAGCAGGAATTGCTCAAGTTGCGGCACAAGCAGGACATAAAGTCTATTTGAATGACAGTTTTCCAGATGCGCTGGAAAAAGCAGCAAAAGGGCATCAGCTAATTTTCAGCCGATTGGCAGAAAAAGGTAAAATGACCTTGGATGAAGCGAAAGCCTGTGCCAAACGAATCACATACACGCGAAGTGTTGACGATCTGAAGCATTGCGGATTGGTCATCGAAGCGATTATCGAAGACCAGGAGATCAAGCAAGGACTGTTTCAGGAATTGGAAATGATCTGTGGCGATGAAGCCATTCTCGCTTCGAATACATCCACACTTCCGATTGTAGCAATAGGTGGAAAACTGAAAGACCCAAGTCGCGTAATTGGCATTCACTTCTTCAATCCGGCACCATTGATGGCGTTGGTAGAGGTGATTCCGAGCATGCTGACGCGAGATGGTTTGGCAGAAGAAATGAAAGACCTGATGAAGGCTTGGGGCAAAGTTCCTGTTATTGCCAAAGACACTCCTGGTTTTATCGTGAACCGTGTTGCTCGTCCATTCTACGGGGAGTCAATCAGAATTCTGGAAGAAGGAATTGCTGATGAAGCAACCATCGATTGGGCATTGAAAGAAATCGGTGGTTTCCGAATGGGACCCTTTGAACTGATGGATCTGATCGGAAACGACATCAACTTTGCGGTTACATCAACAGCATTCAAATCCTTCTTTTACGATGGTAGATACCGACCGTCAGTTATTCAGCAACGACTGGTAGAAGGCGGATTGCTTGGTAGAAAATCGGGCAAAGGCTACTACGATTATTCGGAAGGAGCCGTGCAACCAGAACCAAATAAAAGCAAGGCGTTGGGAGAACTGATTGTGAACCGCGTACTATGCTTGCTCATCAATTCAGCCATTGATGCATTGCATTTTGGCGTTGCATCCAAAGAAGACCTCGATCTGGCCATGACCAAAGGCGTGAATTACCCGAAAGGCTTGCTTGCTTGGGGAGACGAACGTGGATTGGAAAACGTGCTTCATCGCATCGATTCGCTGTATGAAGATTACCGCGAAGACCGTTATCGCGCTTGCGTGCTGCTGCGCAGAATGGTGAAGGAAGGAAAGACATTCTACTAGGATTCCTTTGAACAGTGTTCAACGATTGGGGTTTATTGGTTTGAGATAACTATCGTATCTTACCAACAAACCTAAAACAACTATAAGATGGCAGATTTCAGAAACGTACAGGACCGAGTTTCAAAGTTGAGCAAGTCGGTTTTCATCATGATTGCAGTATTTATTGTGCTGATGATCGGCTTTACGAAAATGTCTGTCACCATTCATGCAGGAGAAGCAGGTGTTCTTTTTAGAACATTCGGAAATGGAGTTGATACGACACATACCTACGGAGAAGGCTTTCATGTCATCGCACCTTGGAATAATATGATCCGTTACGAAGTGCGGCAGAATGAACTCCTCGAACAAATGTCGGTGCTTTCTGCCAACGGACTGGAAATTACGGTCGATTTGAGCGCGTGGTATCATCCGGATCAATCGAAATTGCCCAAGTTGCACCAAGAGAAAGGTCAGGATTATTTGAATCGATTGGTTAAGCCAGCTGTTCGTTCGGCAACGCGATCTGTAGTTGGCAGATACACACCGGAACAGATCTATTCCAGCAAGCGAGACGCCATTCAGGAAGAGATTTATTTAGAGACAAAGGAAATCCTTGATCCGCAATACGTTCAGTTGAATGAGGTTTTGGTGCGCGATATTACCTTGCCGACAACCATTAAAACGGCCATCGAGAATAAGCTGAAGCAGGAACAAGAATCGCTAGAATATGAATTCAGACTTCAGCGAGAATTGAAAGAGGCAGAAAGAATCCGTATTGAAGCCGAAGGTAAAGCTGCGGCTAACCGTATTCTAAACGCTTCGCTAACGGACAATATCCTGAAGGAAAAAGGTATTGCAGCAACCTTAGAATTGGCTAAATCGCCAAATTCCAAAGTGGTAGTAGTTGGAAACAGCGATGGTCTGCCCTTGATACTCGGCAATCAGTAAAAGAAATGGCAGAGGATCTCGCAAAACGCGTGGTTGACCGAATGTTCAACAACGATCCATTCAGTCAATGGCTGGGAATCGAGCGTGTGGAAGACGGTGCCGGAAAGTCAGTTCTCAGAATGACTGTTCTTAAGGAAATGCTGAATGGTTTCGACATCGCTCATGGCGGCATTACCTACAGTTTGGCGGATTCGGCTTTGGCTTTTGCCTCAAACAGTCACGGCATTCAAAGTGTCAGCATCGAAACATCCATTTCTCACACAAAACCAGTAAAGGAAGGCGATGTGCTAACAGCAATTGCGGTTGAGAAAAACCTCACCACCAAGATCGGTGTGTATGAGATTATCGTCACCAACCAGCGCAATGAAACCGTGGCACTGTTCAAAGGAACCGTTTATCGAACAGGAAAGGAATGGGAAGTTTGATTTATCCACTTGCCACATGAATGAAATAATTGCAACACTTCTTTTTCTAATTGCCGTTCTAGACCCTGTTGGTTCTGTCCCTGTGTATTTGGAAGCAACGAAGCATTTTGACGAAAGACACAAGCGGAAAATTGCTATTCGCGCTTCAGTTGTTGCGTTTCTTATCTTATTGGTTTTTATCGTTCTTGGTCAGATTGTGCTTGAAGGAATGAGTGTATCGCTTGATGCATTTCAGATTTCAGGAGGAGTGATTCTGTTCTTGTTTGCACTCACCATGATCTTTGGCGATGGTAAGCCTGAAATGGAAAAGCACCTTATAAAAGACTACAAACACGTGACGATATTCCCTGTAGCAATACCGTCAATAGCTTCGCCAGGGGCAATCATGGCAGTTGTCTTGATGACGGATAATCATATTTATACCATTCAACAACAGGCGGTAACCACCTTTTTAGTTGCGGTTGTGGTAGGTTTGACCAGCCTACTTCTGCTTGCGGCAAACAAGGTTCAAGAACGAATTGGGGAGTACGGGATCACGGTTATCAGTAAAGTGATGGGACTTATTTTGGCATCTTACGGTGTACAGAGTATTCTATCTGGTTTGAAAGGATTTTTTGCAACATAAAAACGGAAAATGAAACAAGCATTTATAGTTGACGCCATAAGAACACCAGTTGGCAGTTTTGGAGGCACATTAGCACCTGTAAGGGCAGATGATCTGGCCGCCATTCCTATTCGGGAATTGATGAGTCGGAATCCGAATTTGGATCCATCAGCCATTGAGGATCTGATCTTCGGTTGTGCCAATCAGGCAGGAGAGGACAATAGGAACGTGGCAAGAATGGCCTTGCTCTTGGCAGGACTTCCTTGGTCGGTCGGTGGCGAAACTGTGAATAGATTATGTTCATCTGGAATGGCCTCGACCATCAATGCAGCAAGAGCCATTCAGACAGGAAATGGAGATTTATATATCTCAGGTGGAGTTGAACATATGACGCGTGGGCCGTGGGTGATCTCTAAAGCAAGTCAGCCATTTGGAAGAGATTCTGAAATGTTCGACACAAGCTTCGGATGGCGATTCATCAATCCCAGAATGCAGGAATTGTACGGCACCGAAGGCATGGGACAAACAGCAGAGAACTTGGTGGAGATGTACGGCATTGAGCGCGAAGCTCAAGATCTGTTCGCCCACAATTCGCACATGAAAGCGGCTGCTGCACAAGCTTCCGGCAGATTGGCTGAAGAAATCGTTGCTGTGCAGATTCCGCAACGGAAAGGCGAAGCCATCAGCTTTGAGAAAGATGAATTCATTAAGCCGAATACGACCTTGGAAGTTCTAGGAAAACTCAGAGCCGCTTTCAAGAAAGATGGTTCCGTTACTGCTGGAAACAGTTCTGGATTGAATGATGGCGCAGCCGCCATGCTCATCGCATCCGAACAAGCATTAAAAGATCACAACCTCAAACCAATGGCCCGCATCGTTTCTGCCGCTGTTGCTGGAGTTGAACCACGCATCATGGGCATCGGACCGGTTTACGCTTCCGAAAAAGCATTGAAACGTGCTGGTTTGACACTCGATCAAATAGACGTGATTGAACTCAACGAAGCATTCGCAGCGCAAGTGCTTGCCTGTACGCGCATAATGGGCTTGGCCGATGATGATGCTCGTGTAAATCAGAATGGAGGTGCCATTGCCATCGGTCATCCACTGGGAATGAGCGGAGCTAGAATTCTGCAAACTGCGGCCATCCAATTGCAAAAGACGAATAAGCGCTATGCCTTGGTTTCGATGTGCATTGGGGTAGGGCAGGGCTACGCCACCATTATTGAACGGGTTTGATGGGGATGGGAATTGAAAAACGGCAAATTCAAGTTCGAAAATGTCAAATTCCAATTGAAATTCGAGACATTTCAATAGAAATGTTGGAAATTCCGATAGGAAAATGCTGAATTATAATAGGAATGTGACGAATTATAACAGGAAAACACTGAATTCCGATAGGAATGTGATGAATTCGGATAGAAATATGTCGATTTACTACAGAAACTAACCGCCAACAACTATGATATTCGAATTCAATGGAATGCGTCCGAGGATTCATCCGACAGCTTTTGTGCATCAAACCGCAAGCGTTGTTGGTAATGTTCAGATTGGGAGGGATGTGTATATCGGTCCAGGCGCAGCAATCCGTGGCGATTGGGGCAGAATTGTGATCGAGGACGGTTGTAATGTGCAAGAGAATTGTACCATTCACATGTTTCCAGGCACAACCGTTTGGCTACACAAAGGAGCGCATGTCGGACATGGAGCTATTATACACGGAGCCACTTTGCTTCAGAATTGTCTTATTGGGATGAATGCCGTGGTGATGGATGATGCCGAAGTAGGCGAGGAGAGTATCGTTGGAGCTTTATGTTTCGTTCCCGCTGAGATGAAAATCCCAACCAGAAAGATCGTGGTAGGCAATCCTGCCAAGATCATCAAAGATGTTTCTGACGATATGATCGCTTGGAAAACAGAAGGGACCAAACTCTATCAATCCCTACCAAAAGAAAGCCATGCAACCTTGAAAGAACTTGGTTTGGAAGATGTGCTCTCTTCAGATTCCATTCCGGAAACTGATCCCTACTACGGGCAGCAGAAAGACTTATTTGAAACCTGGAGCAAGACGAAATGATTTTCAGATGGCCGGCCTTGTTTATGGTGGTCATTGCAGTAGGATGCCATTCTTCTAATGAGGAAAAGGAGCCGGCATTGAATGAAACCACTGGGATTTCAGATGCAAAAGCTGATGAAGGTGCAGCGATTGACTATGACACCACCGTGAACTATACACGATATTCCGAGTACGGTCTTGTTGAGGATTTTAATGGTGATGGGTATTCTGAGTTGGTTTCGTTGGTGGCAAATTCAAGTACAAACGAGATCGGTGTAAGGATCATTGACGGCAAAAATGCTGAACAACTATCTATTTTCGGAGCAGGTAGAGAGGTTAATGGTATTGCCAATCTTAGATGGATCGGCTCTATGGAGTTCATTCCGGAAGGATTTTACATCGCTCCAACCATTATTGACGCTCAAACAGGCGACATATTAGGTTCTGATTCGATAAATGGATTTTACCTGAAGACCAAAGCAATTCATTTGCTGCCAAAGCATGGGCACTCCAGTGGAATTATTTATTGGAGTGGAAGTGGATACGCTTGGATGCACCAAGAATGAAAAAGATCTCTGCTTGAACAAGGTAAGCTAGAATTCAAACCGTTATTCGATTGCATGGACGGATAAAGATTTTGACATTTATCATTCGTAATGCAATATTTCAAAGCTAACTTTGGTTTAATCTTTGATGTAAATGAAAACCATCGTGATTCACTTTTTAAATCATAAAACAAGAACAGTACTTCAATGAAATATTCCATTCTTAAAATTGCTGCCGTTGCCATGTTCGTTACGGCATTTATCGTTGGCTGCGGTGCATTCCGAAAACTGCTTGATGCCAAGATCGAACAGTTCAATACAGATTCGAACACCTACAAAGCAGAGTTGGATCAAGCTGACAATGACATCAATGATGCATTGAGCGACATTGATGGGTTTGGAAAAACCGATTATCACGATCAGATCTTCTCCAGCCCACTTTGCGGTGTCACTATCGATTGTACCGATGTGAACCAAGGCATTCTCTACTTCAATTTTGATGGCACTACGCCATGTTTCAGTCCATCCAGAACACGTGCCGGACAGATAAAGGTGCAATTAGTGGCAGGAAACAGCTGGGCAGAGGCTGGAGCTGTCATTAAACAGACCTTTTCCAATTTCAAGGTGACGCACCTGAGCAGTGGTCGTTCCATTGAATTTGATGGTATAAAGACGTTGAAAAATGTGAATGGACACAATTGGTGGCAATTTTTGCAAGGAACATCTGATCTTACCTATGAATCGCGTTCATTGGATATGGCTGTTTCGTTCGATAATGGGCAGAGCGCCAGTTGGAACCATGCTCGAACTGTGATATGGAGTTATTCTCCAGCAGGAAACGACCCGCTTATTCCGTACGCCTACATTGGTTTTGAAGCGAATGGCGATACCACCATAAACGGAACGAGTGGAATCGATTCGTGGGGAGTTAATCGATATGGAAGCGATTTTATCACCTATTACACACAGGCCATTCATTCAAACACATATTGCGGACTGTGGAGGTTCAATTCGGGTCAATTAGTGCACGAAGTGGATGGCGATGATTACACGCTTACTTTGGGTGTAGACCAAAGTGGCAACCCTGCCTCGGGTACATGCGCCTACGGTTTTGAAGTTAGTTGGAATGTGGGGAATAACTCCAATAGCGCAGTTTTCAGCTATTAAGCTTCTTTATTAGAAAATGTTGAGGGGCGCACATCTTCGGATGTGCGCCCTTTCTGTTTGGAGGAGGAAAGTATATTTACGCATCAAATAGCATAGAATGAAACTACAGAACTACATAGGCGGAAAATGGATAGAGGGTGATGGAGAGGGAACCCCATTGTTCAATTCCGTTACGGGCGAATTAGTGGCCACCGCCACCACCAAAGGTTTGGACTTTGCACACATGCTGCAATACGGACGAAAGAGTGGCGAGGCCCTGAGGAAAATGACCTTTCAAGAACGCGGATTGATGCTGAAGGCATTGGCCATGTATCTCCTCGAACGCAAGGAACGCTATTATGAAGTGAGCTACTTGACAGGTGCCACGCGCATTGATAGTTGGATTGATATTGAGGGCGGCATCGGTAATCTATTTGCCAATGCCAGTTTGCGCAGGCAGTTCGGAGATGAAAGCTATTATGTAGATGGCGAATACGCGCCATTGGGTAAGAACGGAACCTTCATCGGTCATCACATCATGGTGCCAAAAGAAGGCGTTGCCGTTCATATCAATGCCTATAATTTCCCTATTTGGGGAATGCTGGAAAAGGTGGCTGTCAATTGGTTGGCCGGAGTGCCAGCTGTGGTGAAACCGGCCACAGTTACTTCGTTTCTTACGGAAGTGATGGTGAAAGACATCATCGCATCGGGCATCGTTCCTGAAGGATCTTTGCAATTGATCTGCGGTTCGGCAGGCGATTTGTTGGATCATTTAGAAAGTCAGGACGTGGTCACTTTCACGGGTTCTGCAACTACTGGAAGAATGCTGAAAGCAAAACCTTCCATCATCAACAATTCGGTGCCTTTTAATATGGAGGCCGATAGTTTGAACTCATCGGTACTTGGCGAAGATGCTGTTCCGGGAACGCCCGAATTTGAGCTATTCATTAAAGAGGTGGTGAAGGAAATAACCGTGAAATGCGGTCAGAAATGTACAGCCATCCGCAGGATCATTGTTCCCGAAAATCTGGTGGAAGACGTGCAGATAGCTGTAGGGCAACGCTTAGAGAAAACAGTCATTGGTGCGCCAACGGCAGAAGGTGTAAGAATGGGTGCCTTGGCAGGGCAGGACCAAATGCGCGAAGTGAAAGAACAAGTGGCCTTGCTGATGAAAGAGAATCAGATCGTATTCGGAAATCTCGATCAGGTGAATGCCATAGGTGCCGATGGTTCGAAAGGAGCATTCATGTCGCCAATTCTGATGCGAAACGATGACCCTTTCAACAATTCGGCCGTTCATAATATTGAAGCTTTTGGCCCAGTAAGCACCATTCTTCCTTATAAGAACTTGGATGAAGCTGTAGCCTTGACCAAACTTGGTTTGGGCTCGCTGTGTTGTTCCATCGTTACAAACAACGAAAAGACAGCACGCAATTTCGCTCTTGGCGCTGCTTCGTATCACGGTCGAGTATTGGTCTTGAATGGAGATTGTGCTAAGGAAAGCACAGGCCACGGGTCGCCTATGCCATTGTTGGTGCACGGTGGCCCGGGACGAGCGGGTGGAGGAGAAGAGATGGGCGGAAAACGAGGCGTAATGCACTACATGCAGCGCACGGCCATACAAGGTTCGCCAAGTATGATCACCGCCATCACCAACATCTATCAGCCAGGGGCGAAGCAGAAAGAAGTGCTGCTCAATCCATTCATGAAGCATTTTGAGGAGGTGGAAATAGGAGAGACGCTTATCACACACAAGCACACCGTTACAGAAACCGACATCATCAATTTTGCGAATGTGAGTGGCGACCATTTTTATGCTCACACAGACGTCACTTCGCTTGGTGGAACCTTATTTGAAGGTCGCGTGGCGCATGGCTATTGGATTCTGAGCAAAGCAGCAGGCATGTTTGTAGAGAACAGAAAATGCCCCGTGCTACTTAACTACGGCATTGACGAAGCACGGTTTACCAAGCCAGTCTATCCAGGAATGACCATTGGCGTGCGCCTTACTTGCAAAGAGAAGGTGCAGCAAGAGAAGAAAGATGCTGAAGACATTCGCAAAGGCATTGTAAAATGGCTAGTTGAAGTGTATGACCAAGACAACGAAACCTGCGCCATAGCCACCATCCTTACCATGGTGAGGAATTTGGAGCAGTAGATGGTTTAGTCGTGTAATCAACCCAACGCCACGTCCAGCACCATCATCACAATAAAACCACCAATGAAACCGAGGGTGGAGGTATCGGCATATTTGTCGAGCTGCGTTTCTGGGATTACTTCTTCAATCACCACATAGATCATCGCCCCAGCTGCAAAGGCCAATGCATAGGGTAGAATAGGGAAGGCATAGATAACGGCTGCTGCACCGATCACACCAGCAATTGGTTCCACCACCGCAGAAAGCTGACCGTACCAAAAGCTCTTAAAACGCGAGACGCCCTGCCTTCGGAGCGGCATTGAAACCGCCAATCCTTCAGGGAAATTCTGAATGCCGATACCAATGGCTAAAGCGATTGCAGCTCCGATGGATGCTCCTTCAATTCCATGAGCTACTGCTCCAAAGGCAACTCCCACCGCTAATCCTTCGGGAATATTGTGTAACGTGATTGCCAAAACCAATAAAAGCGTTCGGTCCAATTTGGTTTCTACCCCTTCTTTTTCGGTAACAGGAAAATTGATGTGCAAGTGAGGCATAACTTTATCCAACGCGAAAAGAAAAAGCGCACCTGCAAGAAATCCTGCTGCTGCAGGAAACCAGATCGGAACACCTGGATTGCTTTCTGGTGTGATCTCGATGGCAGGAGCGAGCAGCGACCAATAACTGGCAGCAATCATCACACCACCAGTAAAGCCAAGCATCCCATCAAACAATTGGCGTTTCATGCTTTTGAAGAAGAAAACCAACGATGCCCCTGCGGCCGTGAGAAACCAAGTGAAGCAAGTGGCCATGAAGGCCTGCAGCATCGGGTTTTGTTCTAAGAACCAGAATTTTGCGGTTTCGAATAGTTCCATGTTAATAGGCTACAAATATGTTTTTAGCTACGTCTTGGCTCAGTTGAATAGTCTTTCCTCCGAGTTGAATTTCGATGGAGCGGTCAAAGTCGTGGCGTTCCTTCAGGGTGAATTCGGCTCCCAGTTCCAATCCGAGTTTTTTCAGATGCGCTAAGAATGCTTCAGAATGTTCTGTAATTCCCATCACCTTCGTTCGTTTTCCAACTTCCAATTCATCCAATTTTACACGGGCTGGTGCAGGAAAATTCCCTTCGCTATCAGGAATTGGTCCGCCATGCGGATCGTACTTCGGACGACCTAAAAACACGTCCAATCGTTCAATCAACGTATCCGAATTGATGTGCTCCAATTCCTCGGCTACTTCATGCACCTCATCCCAACCGAAACCCAGATGCTCTACAAGGAACACTTCCCATAAACGGTGTTTTCGGATGATGTCAACCGCAATCTTCTGACCCTTTTTTGTCAGCGTAACACCTTGGTATTTCTGATAGTCGACCAACTTCTTTGTAGCCAACTTCTTGATCATATCGGTAACAGACGAAGCTTTCGTTTCCATCCGTTCGGCAAGGGCGTTCGTACTCACGCCCTTCTCAGATTTCCGCGATAGCTTATAAATGGCCTTGAGGTAATTCTCCTCTGTAAATGATTGTGACATGTGCCGACAAAGGTATTTAAATTAAGGTTGTCAAAACTAAAATTTAGACTGGTCTAAAAATAAATTTAGTTTTGTCGCATGAATCTTAGGATTACCATATTTTTCCTATTGTTGATCTGGAGCGTTGGAGTCTTTGCTCAAAGCGGTTCTATCATTGGCATTGTAAGTGACGGAGCCGCCTGCATCCCATTTGCGAATGTGGTCTTGAAGGGAACAACACTTGGGACATCTGCCAAAGAAAATGGCGAATTTGAACTCAAAAACGTCCCATTTGGGAATTATCAACTGCAGATTTCTTCGGTTGGATTTATGCCATTCACTCAAAAGATTGAATTGAATTCAACTCGGATAGATCTTGGAATATTGCCAATGATTCCGTCTGTTTTGGGGCTAGATGAAGTGGTTGTAACGGGCACGATGAAAGAGACCTTTGTTTCCGCCTCTCCCATCAAAATTGATGTCATCACGCACAGCTTTTTGGAGCAAACAACCACTCCAACCAACTTGGTTCAGGCGGTTAGGTTGGTCAATGGCGTGAAGGAAGTGGTAGGCTGTGGCGTGTGTTTTACCAACAGCATCAGCATAAATGGCCTTCCTGGACCCTACACAGCTGTGCTGATTGATGGAACTCCGCTTTATGGAAATCTAGCTTCTGTTTACGGTCTGAATAGTATTCCAGCAAGTATCATCGATCGAATGGAAGTGATAAAAGGACCGAACTCAACACTATACGGTTCCGAGGCCATGGCCGGAGTAATCAACATCATTACAAAACGGCCTAAGGATCAGCCGCTTGTGGCCGTTCACATCAAAGGAACTTCTCAAGGAGAAGTGTTTGGTGATGTGGCTTTTAGTCATGGCTTAGGTAAGCTACTATATAGCACAACAGGTGTCAGTTTAGCTTACACGAACACTTTTGTAGATAATAATCAAGACGGTTTTAGCGATCTCATTTCTATGGATCGTATTTCGGTGTTTTCCAAACTTCAATTGGAACGGAAAGAGCACAGACGCGCCACGTTGATGTTGAAGTATTACTATGAAGATAGACGAAATGGTGTAGAGAAATTCTTAAAAGACAGAGCTTACAGGCAGATTCGTGGAAACGATAGTATTTACGGGGAAAGCATTTATACACATCGCGTAGAAGCACTTGGAACGTACGATCTTCCTACAAAGGAAAAGTTCTGGATCAACTACTCGTTTAGTTTCCATGATCAGAATTCGGCTTACGGCAACCATCGCTACCTCGCAACGCAATACATAGGGTTCTTGAACTTGATTTGGAGTAGGAAAATTGGTAGGCACGATTTGCTTGCGGGTCTCACGGGACGCTACCAATGGTACGATGACAACACGGTTGCCACAGCAGATTCGAGTTCCAGTTTCGCCAAGGGACAAGCCATTCCAGGGATTTTTATGCAAAATGATTGGGAAGCCATCAAGGAGAAACTGACCATTCTTGCAGGTTTCCGATTTGATTATTACCAAGCCAATGGGCCGATCGTATCGCCACGTTTGAGTTTGAAATACAGACCAGGGAAATGGACAACCATCCGTGGCAATTTCGGGACTGGTTTTAAGGTTGTAAACCTATTTACGGAAGATCATGCTTTCATTACAGGGCAACGAAAAGTAGTGATTGAAGACGAACTGAAGCCTGAGAAATCATATAACGCAGCCCTCAATTTCAACCATGTGTTCACCTTGGGCAATTCGCAGGGTTCCATTGATGTGGATGGATTTTACACCTACTTCGTCAATAAGATCATCCCTAACTATGATGTTCCCGGCCAGATCATTTACGGCAACACAGACGGACATGCAAGCACGTGGGGCATCAGTGCATCGGTCAATCACCAGTTCATGTTTCCGTTGCGAAGCAACATCGGCTTCACTTATCAGCGTGCTACTTCCACAGATAGAAACGAATTGGGTCAGTTTGAGACCCGCCCGATACTCTTCGCATCCGAATGGTCGGGCGTGTTCTCTTTTGTGTACACGCTTAGAAAGTGGAAACTCGATTTCGCGTATTCCGCAAATATCACTGGGCCAATGCAATTGCCCGAAGTTTATGACCTGGATGAAGCTGGCGAACAACTGCCGAATCCTCGTCCAATACGCTCAAAACCTTTCTATTTGGATAACCTTCAAATCACGAAAGACATTCCGAAGATCAATCTGAAAGTGTATTTCGGCATCGAAAACTTGGTCGGCTATAGGCAACCATTCTCACCATTAACAGGAAGCAATGATCCGAATTACGCGGTTGGTTTCAGTCCCAAGTTCGATACCAGTTATGCTTATGCTCCCATTCACGGCAGGGAAGTGTATTTCGGGGTGAGATGGTTTGTTGGAGGGTGATATTTGCTAGACTTTGGCGAGGGTAACATTTGGTTAACTTGCGCGCCTCAAAAAAATCCAGGAATGAGCATGAGCAAACCAATTGAACTGAAAAAAGTAACGGGACCTATCGGTCCGGTGATATACCTAATTTCCACAAAAGCAAATGTTGCCCAAGTTCCGGAACTTGGCGTTTTGCAGGCCAAAGTAGAAGGGCGCATCAATGATGATGAATTAGTGTTTTTTGCTCCTGCAGCAGAAGACGGAATAGTAGTGGCGAAAGTGAAAAAGGATGCCGAGATCAGCTACAGATTGCAGAATGCACGAGTGCTGGGAGCAAAACTGACCACATTGCTTAATCGCGAGAAATCAACTTTTGCCACCATTGTGAATCTTGGCGTGCCAATGGATGAATTACTGGCTGTTTTGGAAGGTCTCGTGCTTTCCAATTATCAGTTCCTCACTTATAAGACGGGAGATGCGAATAAACCTCGCGCCTTGTCCACCATCAATGTGGTTTCGGATGCTTCGCAAGCAGATTTGGATGAACTGAGCAACATTTTGACAGGCGTTTTTGCTGCTCGCGATTTTGTGAACGAACCTGTTATTACCCTTACATCAACAGAATGGAGCAAGCGGATAGTTGAGTTGGGTAAAAAAACTGGCTTCAGTACCACGGTTTTTGATAAAAAGAAGATCGAGGAGCTGAAAATGGGCGGTCTTTTAGGAGTGAACAAAGGTTCAGTGGAGCCACCAACCTTCAATGTTTTGGAGTGGAAGCCGACAAACGCCAAGAATACTAAACCATATGTTTTGGTTGGAAAAGGAGTGGTTTACGATACTGGTGGCTACAATATTAAAGTAGCACAAATGGCAAATATGAAGTGCGATATGGGTGGTGGAGCCGCTGTTTGCGGTGCAATGGCTGCCATTGCTGCAAACAAATTACCTGTTCACGTTATCGGTCTTATTCCATCAACAGATAACAGAATTGACGGAAAAGCGCTGGTTGCAGATGATGTCATCACCATGATGAGCGGAGCAACCGTGGAGGTTTTGAACACGGATGCTGAAGGTCGATTGATCTTGGCTGATGCGCTTCATTATGCAAAGCAATTCGACCCTGAATTAGTGATCGATCTGGCAACATTGACTGGTGCTGCTGCACGTATCACAGATTACCATGGAATTGCCATGTGTGCTGACAAAGCTCCGCAGAAGGAGTTGTTGAAGGAATGTGGTGAGAACGTGTATGAGCGATTGATGGAATTTCCGATGTGGAAGGAATTTCATGATGTGATCAAATCGGAAGTGGCAGATATCAAGAATATTGGCGGTGCGGCAGGTGGAAACATCACAGCAGCCACGTTCCTCAATCATTTCACCGATTATCCTTGGATCCATTTGGATATTGCTGGGCCAGCTTTCATGGAAAGCTCCAAAGACTATCGCTTGAAAGGCGGAACAGGTTCAGGAGTTAGATTGCTTTACGATTTTGTGAAAAAATCTGTTGCCTGATCTGTTTTGATAAAAGCATTCGGAAACAACATCTATAAAACGAAGTCGCAGGTAATTGGAAATGCCACTGGCACTTCGGAATTGGCTGCGCAACTTCGCGAAGTACAGAAACGTGTCAAGCATCCGTTGGTCTCTGCCAAGCATCTCGGATTGGATCTTCAGGCCTTTATTGTCGACCTGAATTTTCTTTCTCAAGATGCAGTCGATTTCCGTCAGCTTATCATCAATCCAGAGTTGATCTTAACCAAAGCTCCGCTTACGGCTCAGTTGGAAGATGATCTATCTATACCACGCTTGGCCGTTTCCATCGATAGGCCAAAGGAGATTGAGATCAGTTTTTTTGATGAGAATTTAACGCCCCGAACGGCTGTGTTTTCCGATCTTGCAGCCCGTTGGATCTTGCATGGAATGGATCAGTTGAATGGAATTTCCATCTTAGATAAATTGAATAAGCATAGGCAACGGTCGGTTCAAACGCATTTGAAGCGAATTGCAGACCGAAAAATTGAAACGAATTACGAATTAGAATACGATAGCTGAAATGACACAACCGTACGCAAAATTGGTCATCGTCCGTCACGGACAATCGGAATGGAATGCTCAGAACCGTTTCACTGGCTGGGTAAATGTTGATCTTGCTCCAAAAGGCATCGCGGAAGCGAAAGAAGCAGGCGAGAAATTGAAGGGTTACAAATTCGATATTGGCTTTACTTCCGCACTGATGCGTGCTCAAAAAACGCTGCAGAACATTCTTCAGGTCACTGGTCAAACCGATTTGGAAGTGGTGGAGAACGAAGCGCTGAACGAACGCATGTATGGCGACCTGCAAGGAATGAATAAGGACGAGGCGCGTGCTGAGTTTGGTGAAGAGCAGGTTCATATTTGGCGAAGAAGTTTCGATACGCCACCTCCCGGAGGAGAGAGCTTGAAAGGAACAGCCGACCGTGTGTTGCCATACTTCAAAGCAGTAATTGAACCTGAATTGAAAGCAGGCAAGACCATCATTATTGCAGCCCACGGAAACAGTCTTCGCGCTCTGATCATGTACTTGGAAAAGATGACTCCGGACGAGATTCTGAAAACAGAGGTTCCAACAGGCAAGCCGAAACTGTATGAGTTCGATGCTGACCTGAATGTGCTTCGCACAGATTATATCTAACTTCGCAGCATGGATATGATGATGGGCAAATCGCTCGTGATAGCGGTTGATTTTGATGGTACAGTAGTGGAGCACAAATACCCAGCAATTGGCAAGGAAATGCCATTCGCTTTTGCTACGCTCAAAGAGTTACAAAAACGTGGTCATCGCTTGATCATGTGGACGTATCGCCATGGGAAAACCTTGGATGAAGCTGTGGAATACTGTCGGCAGAATGGTGTCGAATTTTACGCCATCAACAAGAGTTTTCCAGAGGAGAAATTCGACCCGAATGAAGCTAGCCGTAAGTTAGATTGCGACATGTTCATTGATGATCGGAATGTTGGTGGTTTTTTAGGTTGGGGCGAGATTTTCAACCTGATACATCCGGAAGCTTCAGGACAGCAAATGCAACGACAACCAGAGGTCAAGAAAGGATTGTTCGGTAAATTATTCAGAGGATAATGGCGGTTTTAAAGACAAGAGAGCAGATTGAATTGATGCGCGAAAGCGCCTTGGTGGTTTCGCGCACCCTAGGAGAAGTAGCTAAGTTGATCAAACCAGGCGTTACACCGCTTGAACTCGACAAAGTAGCCGAAGCATACATTCGCAGCCAAGGTGCCGTGCCCGGATTTCTGGGCTATGGCGGATTTCCAAACTCGCTTTGCACATCGGTAAATGAGCAAGTGGTTCACGGAATTCCTTCTAACACGCCACTCAAGGAAGGCGATATCATTTCGGTCGATTGTGGAGCCATTCTGAATGGTTATTACGGAGATCACGCATACACCTTTGCCGTTGGCGAGATTTCTGAAGAAACGAAGCAATTGCTAAGAGTTACGGAGGAAAGTCTCTATTTAGGAATTGAACAGATCCGTTCAGGAAATCGGATTGGAGATGTAGGCTACGCAGTTCAGCATCATGCCGAAAAGCACGGTTATGGTGTGGTAAAGGAATTGGTCGGTCACGGACTTGGAACGCACATGCACGAAGATCCTGAACTTCCTAATTATGGAAGAAGAGGTCATGGGAAGAAGATGAAAGACGGTTTGGTGTTGGCCATTGAGCCGATGATCAATCTCGGAACTGCTGATGTGGCCCAACTGGAAGACGGCTGGACGATTGTAACCTTGGACGGCAAACCATCTGCTCACTTTGAGCACGATGTGGCCATTGTTGGAGGAAAGCCTGAAATTCTATCAACCTTCAAATACGTTTACGAAGCATTAGGGATTGAAGATCCATTCAAAGACAAGCAATCGTTCTATCAGCTTCAACAGGCTAATAGCTAAATCCTATTACCTAAAACTTAAAAAGTGTTTCACTTTCTCCTCAGAACCATTCCGCGTCCTATACTCATCAGACTGAGTTACATTTTTAGTTTCTTTTCGCCCGTATTCTATGGCGGAAACAAGTACGAATGTCCTGTTTGCGAAGGAAAGTTTAGGAAGATGCTTCCTTACGGATACGATGGTTCCGCGAAGCGCGATAATGTGCTTTGTCCAAAGTGTCTTACGTTAGAAAGACATCGCGTGCTTTGGTTGTATCTTAAAGAGCAAACTGACTTCTTCACAAAACCACGCAAGATGCTTCACATTGCGCCCGAGCAACCATTTCTTGGTCGCTTCCGCAAGATGAAACACCTCGATCTGATAACAGCCGATCTCTTTTCTCCATTGGCAGACGTGAAGTGCGACATTATGGACATGCCTTTTGAGGATAACACCTTTGATGTGATTTTCTGTAATCACGTTCTGGAGCACGTGGCAGATGATCACAAGGCCATGAGCGAACTCTACCGCGTGATGAAGCCTGGTGGTTTCGGCATTTTCCAAGTCCCTGTTGACTACAAGCGCGAAACCACGCTCGAAGACCCGAAAATCACTTCAGAAGCCGATCGCGTGAAGCATTATTGGCAGAAAGACCACGTTCGTCTATATGGACTCGATTATCCTTCTAAGCTTGAGGCAGTCGGTTTTAAAGCGCAGCGAATTGATTTGGCGAATGAAATTGGCCCAGAACTGAAAGACCGTTACCGCTTGGGTCCAGGCGATAAGGTTTACAGAGTCGATAAGTAAAGCCTTTGTTGGCCAGGTTGCGTTACCTTAGTGCAGACGCTAACTCAATGGAACAGATAACCACTTTTTTTCAAACGTGGCTGCACAATGCGGTTCTAGAACGATTGGCCTTTATAGCCATCGGAATTGTGGCGGTGGTGGTGGTTACCACGCTGATAAAGCGGGTGGTGAATACCACCATCAAGAATACCGATCATCGCTATAGTGTTCGGAAAGCGGTCAATTTCATCGGTTATGTGCTTATCGGAATTGTTCTGCTAATCATCTATGGCGATAAACTGGGCAATTTGGGTGTGGCTTTGGGTTTGGCGGGAGCAGGTATCACGTTTGCATTGCAAGAGGTGATTGTCAGTTTCGCGGGCTGGTTAAGTATTATCCTATCAGGTACGCCAAGTGTTGGACAGCGCGTAAAGATCGGTGATGCCAAAGGAGACATCATCGACATTGGTGTGATGCGCACCACCATCATGGAAATGGGCGATTGGGTAGAAGGAGATCTGTACAATGGCCGCATCATTACCTTGGCCAACAGCTACGTTTTTAAAGAGAAGATCCATAATTATTCTGCGGAATATCCTTTTCTGTGGGATGAAGTGAAAGTGCCGATACGTACGGAAAGCGATCACGAACTTGCACGCAAAGTGTTTTCCAAAGTGGTGAATGATGTGTGCGAAGATTACGCCATCAAAAGTGAAAAGGACTGGAAGCGAATGGCCTATAAATTTCGGGTCGAACAAGCGAATGTTCGTCCTTCAGTACGACTGAAGTTTGATGAGAACTGGATCACTTTTACCCTTCGATACATTGTAGATTACAAGAGCAGAGGCATTACCAAGGATAAGATCTTCACTGCTTTGCTAAATGAAATTGCCAAACACGATAACATTACCATAGCCACCACAACCTCCGAGGTTACGAGCGTTGTAAAGCGTCCAGAAGCGTAGTTTTTCGACTTTCATTTGCGAACGGGATAGTTCAGAAATACCCCGAATGATTAGGATTTCACGCTCATTCATGGTATTATGGGCTTATGATGATTTCAAATTCTATAGAAACACGGATGTTCGATGCGCTGGAACTTCCGTCTGAGTTACAGAAGCGCGAAATAGTCAATTTTCTTCACCAGCATCTTGAAGCGTATGGCGATCCGAAAGCCGATATTCTCAAGTGCCTCAACTTCGCTGTGAAGGAAACAACCTCATTTGGTGGTTTTGTGCTCGTCTCTTTTGATGGAGACACCATTACGGGTGTGGTCATCGTCAACAAGACGGGCATGGGAGGCTACATTCCAGAAAACATTCTGGTGTACATCGCCACACACAAAGATCATCGAGGAAAAGGCATTGGCAAGAAGTTGATGCAAGAGACGCTCAACTTTGCCAAAGGCGATATCGCGCTACACGTAGAAGCAAGCAATCCAGCTAAGAAACTTTACGAGAAATACGGCTTCACCAATCCGTATCTCGAAATGCGTTTAAAACGAAGCTGAGTATGGCGTATATAGAACTCTACGGAGATAAACTTCGCCACAACTACCAATTTCTAGACACACTTTTTAACCACCACGGCAAAGAATGGGCGGTGGTGACCAAGATGCTTTGCGGCAATCGCAAATACATCGAAGAGATCATTAAACTGGGCACCAAGGAGATCTGTGATTCGCGCATCAGCAACCTGAAAGTGGTGAAGAGCATTGACCCTACGGTGCAGACGGTTTACATCAAGCCGCCCGCCAAGCGTAGCATCAGCAAAATTGTGAAGTATGCCGATGTGAGTTTCAACACGGAATTTGCCACCATCAAGATGCTTTCTGATGAAGCGGTGAATCAGAATAAGACGCACAAGATCATCATCATGATAGAGATGGGCGATCTGCGCGAAGGCATTATGGGCGATCATCTGATGGATTTCTACGACAGCATTTTCAAACTGCCTAACATCAAGATATCAGGCATTGGCACCAACCTCAACTGCCTCAATGGCGTGCTGCCATCGCAAGACAAACTCATACAGCTAGGCTTGTACGAGCAGCTGATCGAGGCCAAATTCAACATCAAGATACCATGGGTGACGGGCGGCACATCGGTCATCATTCCCATGCTGTTCAAGCATCAGGTGCCTGATGTGGTCAATCATTTCAGAGTGGGAGAGACGCTCTTTTTCGGTGCTGATCTACTCAGCGAGGGCACCATCGAAGGAATGGAGGCAGATGTGATCAAGCTTTTTGCCGAGGTCATCGAGATCACCGAAAAGCCGAAAGTACCCATCGGTTCCTTGGCCCAGAATCCTTCGGGAGAGGTATTTACCGTAGATGAAAAGGACCTTGGAAAGAACATGCACCGCGCCATTCTCGACATCGGTCTGCTGGATGTTTCCACCGATTTTCTACTTCCGGATGATGATAGGATAAGCGTGGTAGGTGCCAGTTCAGACATGTTGGTGATCGACATAGGAGAAAGCGGCAACTACACTGTAGGCGACCTTGTTTCCTTCAAACTCAAATACATGGGGGCGCTTGCCCTGCTGAACTCAGATTATATTGAGAAACGGTTGGTGTAGGCTTTCGGACCTATCAAACACGCACCTGAGCGGGTTCAGTCTCTTTAAACGTAATTCAACGTGCGTTCGACTGTAGTTAAACTTCAATTGACTGTATCCAACCTATCTTTAACTGTAATTGACTTAGCTCTAACTGTAGATAACTTAGCTTTAACCGTAGCTAACTTAGCTCTAACCGTATATAACTTAGCTTTAACCGTAGCTAACTTAGCTTTAACCGTAGCTAACTTAGCTTTAACCGTAGCTAACTTAGCTTTAACCGTAGTTAAGTTAGCTTTAACCGTAGTTAAGTTAGCCTAAACTGAAGATAAGTTAGCATAAACTGAAGTTAAGTTAGCATAAACTGAAGTTGGGTTAGGTACAAGCTGAATTTAAACTCCATTTAACTACGATTGAAATGCGTTAAGATGGCTTTGCACTGGCACAACTCAATAGAGGTCAGTACATGGGCGCTTGGGTTACTGAGCTCAGATTATAGTGAGGTGGGGTTGGTGCAATTGATATTGAGTCCCCTTTGGTTAATTATTCTTACCGAATATGTATCCTAACGCTAATGTCAATAGAGGAGTAGTGATACCCCAAAGTTCAAGAATCGTTATTCCACATTTGGTTGGAGTTAGATTCATGATAAGTACTGTACACATTACACCAAACAGAAATATTAAAAAGATGAAGAGTCCAGCAATGTTGATCTTGCCACTATCTCCTGACCCGAAAAAACGTCCAAGAACACCTAATTCTTTTGCGTGCTTTTCGCTTTCAAAAGTTTTTTCAACAACAGTTCGAGCCAACTCTGGGTCGCTTGGCAACTTTAACTTATCCATTCTGTACCGTTTCTCCTAAATACCAAGTATAATGCACAGTCTTACCTACCGACTTGTCTGCAAGAGAGTAAATCCGATAGTTTAAAAAAAGTCTTCGTCCTTTTACCGTACCCAATTCTAAGGGCAGTGTATTTCCAATCCCGAGTGCTTCTTCAAAGTTTGTAAATTCTAATGTCATTTCATTTTCTTGACTGATTTCAGCACGGACTTGGTGGGCCTTCTGGTGCGAATCAATTTTAAACTTGAATACAATTCGTATTTTTTCGGTAATGTGAAAAGTGATTGGGTCAATACCATAACTGATGATTGTTCCGCTTTCAAAAATTTCAAGGTCTCCAGTTGTTATTCTCATCTTGACAAAAGCCAGTTTGATTTAGTTTTTCAAAGTAAGCGAAAAGCTACAGGTTCGTTGCAAATCAAGGTGTGGTTTTTACTGTGTATTTAGCAAAGCCACACAAATCAAGCAAGTACTGGTGAACTCAACTTATAGTGAGAAGCGCTAGCTCTTCTCAAGTCGTATACACCGAATTGAACATTAAATGATCTGTAGCGAGGTTTGAGCCGTGACCTTTGGCGTAGCTAGCCGCCATTCCTCATACCACAGAAATTCCACCTACCTTTACTCAACCAAAGCCGCCCGAATAATCTATATGCGGCAGAGTACGATTACAATTCTATTATGACAAAAGACACTAAACTGGCCGTCCTTATCGATGGCGACAACATACCTAGTAAGTATATCAAGGAAATGATGGAGGAGATCACCAAGTACGGTACTCCCACCATCAAACGCATCTATGGCGATTGGACCAATCCGCGCCTAGGCAGATGGAAAGACATCTTGCTCGAAAACGCCATCACACCTATTCAGCAATACGGATATACCACTGGCAAGAATGCCACGGATAGCGCCATGATCATTGATGCCATGGACATTCTCTATTCAGACAAAGTGGATGGTTTTTGCCTCGTTTCGTCCGACAGCGATTTTACTAAGCTCGCCACACGACTTCGCGAAGCAGGAATGAACGTGTACGGAATAGGAGAGAAGAAGACCCCAAATCCCTTCATTGTAGCCTGCGATAAATTCATTTATCTCGAAATCCTTCATGAAGATGAGGAAGTGGAGGAGAAAGGCAAGAAGCGCAGACAGAAACGTCAGGTGGATAAGATCACGCCAGAGGTTATCAAGCTTTTGAAAAGCTCGGTGGCCGATGCGGCCGAAGAAGATGGTTGGGCCTTTATGGGCGATGTGGGCAAACTCATTCTGAAGAAACAACCCAACTTCGATTCGCGGAACTTCGGTTTTGAGAAGTTGACACCGCTCTTCAGTTCACTCAAGCAGTTTGAAGTGGACGCCCGAACCCAGCCAGGTGCCAAGTTCAAAGTGATTCATGTGAAGAATAATTGAGCTATTAGGCGTTAGGAATTAGCTATTAGCTCTTCAGGATATTCCAACTGATGCAGTTAAGAATACCGCCTGTGCGCGCCAATTCGGTGCATTCCAAGGCTACCACCTTTTTTCCTTGGAAGATCTCGGTGAGAATTTCCATAGCCTCCTTGTCCGAAGGTAAATTGAACACAGGAACAATTACCGCCTGTTCCATCTCCAAATAGTTCAGATAAAGCCCAACGGCACTTACAAGTGTTGGGTCGTCTTCGGGTTCATACGGAAGGATGATCACGTCCAAACCAATGGCTTCGATGGCCGATTGGAAGAGCTCTTGGAATTCTTCTTCCTCGTTCCAATAATCGTTGATGAGTAAGGTGTTCTGATCTATAAATCGGACCATGCCGTCAGCGTGGCCGGTAAAATCCAGTTCATCCTCAGGCACAAAATGAAGGTTTTCTTCCTTCAGATTCAAGTAATCCATCAGTTCTTCAAACACCTCATCTTCCGACAATTTTGGGTTTTCGTGGAACACCTTTTCGCAAAGAATAGCGCGATCAGTCCATTTGCTCACATTGCCGCCATCCAAGTTCAGCTCAGACTTCACGGGTTTAATGCCAATGGCCTTACAAATGGCATCCACATCAGAAATGGTCGCTCTATTTTCGGGCGTATCCATTAGATAATCAGGCTCATATCTAAACTGAATGAACTCATCTTCCCGTGTTTGAACGGGCATGAAATCCTTGGCCCAAATATCCTTGGTACTAGGAAGGAACGCGAATGGAATACCGCATTCTTTCAGCACAGCTTCAAAGCGCTTGAAGAATGCTGGATGCTCCGTTGGGAGGATGTCTGAGAGGTAAAGGAAGTTGGTTTGGTTGTCAGCAATCATGGTCGTTGAATCAAAGTTCAAAGAAGATGAATTCTCTCGAAACATCGCTATTCACTAATTTCACGGCAAACCAAACAAGAATGAGTTACAGAATAGGAGTGCTTCTTTCAGGAAATGGCGTGTACGATGGATCGGAGATTCACGAGAGCGTGTTTACGCTTTTAGCGATTGACGAGAACCGAGGAGTAGCAGTGTGTATGGCACCGAATATCCAGCAGCATCATGTCGTCAATCACATTACAGGAGAGGAAATGCCTGAGGCCCGCAATGTGTTGGTAGAAGCGGCACGCATTGCCAGAGGTGCCATTTCTGATCTCGCTGAAATGACTGCGGATAACTTGGACGCGCTGGTTATTCCCGGTGGTTTTGGCGCAGCCAAAAACCTGACCACTTGGGCTTTCAGCGGACCGGATGGCGAGATAAATGCAGAAGTGAAGCGCATCATCAACCAAATGGTGAACGCAAAGAAACCTGTTGTTGGGTTGTGTATGGGGCCAACGGTTATTGCCAAGGCGCTGCAAGGTGCAGGATTGAACGAACATCTTACGGTTGGTACAACGAAAGAGGCTTCGCCTTACGAGATTGATGCGATCAGCCAAGGAATGGAAAAGACAGGTGCAGTGGCTGAAATGAAGACGATTCGCGAGATTTCAATTGATCACAAAAACCGGATCATCACTGCGCCTTGCTACATGATGGAAGCATCGATAACCGATGTGCGGAACAACATCAAACAGGCCATAGATGAGCTGTTTGAAATGCTGGAAGACGCCTGATTTCTCATTTAATATCTCCCTAAATCTTGAACCGTTACCCGTTTCTTCTCATTCTCCTTTCTCTTGCATCCTGTGCAGATTATGGAACGTTTACTGGCGATTACAAACGCATTGAAACAGGTCCTGGACCAGAGGATATTGCGTTGGATACCATCGGAAACAGTGAGCGTATCATCGCTTCCTGTTCGGAAAGAAGAACAAGCGATTATAGCCGAAACGGATTTTACGACTACAACATCAGCACAGGAAAGTTGGTGAAATTGCCAATTGAAGGACTGCCAGAAAGTATTGCATTACGTCCTCACGGAATTGATATTGCCTTAGTAAATGGAGTTAAAACCCTTTACTGCGTAAATCACGAGAAGAACGCAGAAGCATTTCCTCCTGCTGGGCGACAGAGCATATTGGTTTTTGAGTTGAAAGATGACAAGGTCGTTTTCAAACAACAACTGACCGATCCATTGATGATATCACCGAATGATGTCTGCACCGATTTCAAAGGCGGGATTTTCGTCTCTATTGATAGTGGAAAGATCAACAGTAAGTGGGAAAAACTGATGGCGCTAAAGCACAGTTTCGTCATTCATTTTGATGGAGAAAAATGGCAACAGGTTGGAGATAAATTGCGCTACGCGAATGGAGTAGGCGTACGGAACGGCCGCATTTTCATCACTGGAGCGCAGGAATCTACCGTTGTTTCTTACCTCATGAAAGAGGATGGAACGTATTCGGATAAGATTCAGATTCCTTCGATGAAGGGAAATGATAACATCACTTTTTACGGAGATAAACTCGTGACCACGGCACACTTGGATTTTCTAAAATTCCTGAAACACGTAAAAGATGGCGATGAACCTTCGCCTTGCGCTGTCTATTCCATCGACCTTCATACGAATGCGTTGGAAACGCTTTATTTGGATCAAGGAACGGTTATGAGTGCTGCTTCCACTGGGTTGGTTTATAATGGAAAGCTCTACGTTTCGCAGATATTCAACCCCTGCATACTGGAGATTCCACTGAATAATTAGTGGGCCATCGGCTTCATTGAATTCAGATCTGAACATTGATCTTATATTTGGGTTGTCTGAGACGCATGCAGACCTTACAGATAATGAGTTTAGAGCAGGATATAAAACAGGAAAAAGGCTTTAAGAGCGAACGACACAAGGCGATGGTGAATATCATGTTCACTGATGGATGGCTGCGCGGCATGCTCAACGACATCCTCAGGCCCTACGACCTTACCAACCAACAGTATAATGTGCTACGGATTTTGCGTGGTAGTAGCCCAAAACCACTCAGCACGTCTGATATCAGAAGTCGAATGCTCGATAAGATGTCTGATGCATCAAGAATCGTGGATCGCCTGTTCAAAAAGGGGCTGTTGGATAGAACTGTATGCCCAGCCGATAAACGATTGGTGGATGTTTTCATCACTAAAGAAGGCTTGAAAATATTGGAGAAGATTGACGTGGAGATGGAATCGTTCAACACGGACAAGCTTGGGGAGATAAGCGAAGATGAGGCGAAATCCCTCAATTCAATTCTCGATAGACTTCGCGGTTAGTTACCGTTTTTCGAGCTGATGTATTCATCCACTCGTTGCTCCAAAATCTGCAATGGCATAGCGCCTTGACCGATCAGAACATCATGGAATTCTTTAATGTCGAATGCAGGAATTCGGGATTCGGCACGTTCGCGAAGCTCCAAAAACTTCATCAGCCCCACTTTGTATGCACAGCCTTGTCCGGGCCAAACAATATAACGGTCCACTTCATCCGCGGCTTCTGATTCGGAAATTCCGGCATTCTCCACCATAAAATCGATGGCCTGTTCGCGAAGCCATTTTTTGTGATGAATGCCGATGTCGGTCATCATACGTGCCGTTCGGAACAATTCCGATTGAACCTGTCCAATTTTGTCCCACACCATCAACGTGCCGGTCATTTCATGTCCAAGTTGTTCGGCATACATGGCCCAACCTTCCGAATAAGCAGTGAATGGTACAAATCGCCTGAAAGTTGGAATGTCCTTTAAATCTGCCTGAATTCCTTTTTGCAAGTGATGACCGGGAATTCCCTCGTGATAAGCGTAAGTTTTTGCCAAATGCTTGGTCAGATTATTCGCTTTCCACGTGTTTACATACATCTTACCAGGACTCAAAGGTTCACCTCGTGGCGAAATATATAATGCGAACGTGGAGTTATTTGATCGGTATTCCGGAAGTTCCAGAACCTCTAATTCAGTTGATGGGAGTTTATTGAAGTAGGATGGAAGCAGTGGTTTTATGTCGTCAGATGCTTTTTTGAAATATTGGATGGCCTCCAATCGACCAAAGGAATCTGTTTGAAAATATTCGGCATTTGAGCCAGTAGCAAAAACCTCCATCTTCTTAAGCAAAGATTTTAGCCGTTCCATTTCCATTCTTCCCAATTGGTAAAGGCTATCAGGGTCGAGCGGTAATGTGGTCTGCTGAAGTAGGCACGAGCGGTAGTAAGCATCGCCATTGGGCAATTGCCACACGCCAGCAATGGCCAGCGAATGGTGCTCAAGCTGAAGCAAATAACCTGACAATCGCTTATAAGAAGGAATAACAACTTCCTGAATGGTCTTGGCGCATCGCTCCAAGTAACTCAAGCGCATGTTCGGTTCCAGTAACTCAATCGAATTCAATTTCTTTTCAAACGAAACGAATAGCGGATTCTCGCTAACAGGCGTTTCATAAAAGTTGTCGCAGAACGCAATAGACTTTTGCAGAATGTGGGTTGGCGGCACAAATCCAAGTTTCTGTCTTTCGCTCAAGGCGTCAATCACCGAACCGAACTTCTCGTCCACTTTTTCCAGTCGGCTCAAGTAATTCTCAATTTCGTTCTTAGAATTAAGCGGAAGACTGTTCATGAACTGCGGGAGTTCAATATGCGCTCCCGAAATGTGCGTGATCGGGTAATCGTGAAACAGAAAAGGCTCAGCCTCTACGCCTGTTTCTAAGAACCAATGCAGCACATCATACGAAACCATTTGTGCTGGTTCAAGTTTATTGCGATCGTATTCTTCCAAAATCTCAAGGTTAGCGCGACCGACCTCGGCTAAGTTTCTCGTTGCCGCTGGAGAAATAAATGTCAGTTCGCTTCGATATCCTTGAAAACCGAAAGGATCCAAAACGCCTGTTTGAGTAAGTGCCTCAGGGTCATTCCACAGAAAATCGATGTAAGCACGTTCAAAAAAATGATCAATGCTTAAGGGTCTGAACCAAATGAGTTTCGCAAACCAAACACCAAAGACCAACACGGCAACGGTCACAATTATCAGTGATATGGTCAGGCTTTTTCGCATCTACCTCAAAGTAAACAATTGCAAGCCGAATGTGGTTTCTTTGCGGAACGATGAAGGTTGAGATAATTACAATTGGAGACGAGATTCTGATCGGGCAGATCGTAGACACGAATTCTGCTTGGATGGCGCAGAAACTCAATGATATTGGTGCAAAGGTCGAACGCATCGTCACTATCAGTGATGGTATGGATGCCATAATATCTGCTTTGGCCGATGCTGAAAAACGAAACGATATTGTGCTGATCACAGGTGGGTTAGGACCAACCAAGGATGATGTGACCAAGAAAGCACTGGCTAAGTATTTCAATTGCGGATTTACCTTTTATCCCGAAATAGCTGATCACATCGCAAGGTTATTTGCTCGTTTTGGTAGAGAAATGAGTGAACTGAACAGGCTTCAGGCTGAACTGCCGTCCGCTTGCGAACCGCTTCAGAACAATCAGGGCACAGCGCCCGGGATGTGGTTCGAGGGAAACAATACGGTATTCGTGAGTCTTCCTGGCGTGCCTTACGAAATGAAAGGCCTAATGCAGGATCACGTGCTTCCGCGAATCAAGGAGAAATTCAATTTGCCAACCATTCTGCACAAAACCGTGCTTACAATGGGAATGGGCGAAAGCTGGCTTTCCGAACGGATCTCAGATTGGGAAGATGCACTTCCAGCGGAAATAAAATTGGCTTACTTACCTTCTCCCGGAAGAGTTCGCTTGCGGTTATCAGCGTATGGTTTGGACGAAAAGAGTTTGGCCCAAAAGCTTCAAGAGGAAGTAGATAAGTTAATTCGACTGATTCCCGAACTGGTTTATGGTTTCGATAATGACACGATTGAATCAGTTGTTGGAAATCAGCTTCGCGAGAAAGGAAAAACAGTAAGCACGGCAGAGAGTTGTACGGGTGGACTAATTGCTCACAGGCTCACATCCATTTCAGGCTCTTCAGACTATTTCATTGGTTCAATTGTTTCGTATGCAAACGAAGTGAAAATGGACGCGTTGGGCGTTTCGGAGCAGCATCTCATCCAGTTTGGAGCGGTTAGCGAACAGGTCGTGTCGCAAATGGCAGAAGGAGTGAGGGTGAAAATGAATACGGATTATGCGATTGCCACCTCTGGAATTGCCGGGCCAAATGGTGGAACGGACGAAAAACCAGTGGGAACAGTTTGGATTGCAGTAAGTGGTCCGAATGGAACCAAGGCTAAGAAATTCCTATTTGGGCAGAACAGAGAGCGCAATATTGAGATAAGCGCCAACACCGCTTTGAACATGCTTAGAAAGGAACTTGAAAGAAGTTGATGTTTTGAAAATAAAATATTTACATTTGCACCCCGAAATTAAGAACACACTAAGTAGAAAGAGCCATGTCTAAGGTTTGCGATATAACAGGAAAAAAGGTAATGGTGGGAAATAACGTTTCTCACTCTAAACGAAGAACAAAACGTACGTTTCTTCCAAACCTATTCAAAAAGAAATTTTTCTTGCCTGAAACTGGAGAGTGGATCACATTGAAAGTGTCTGCATCTGGTCTTAGAAACATTACCAAAAAAGGTACTGAGGCAGCTATTAAAGATGCACGTGCTAAAGGCTTTCTGAAATAGGACTCAATCATAAATTATGCTAACGCTGCCATCAGGTTTATACTGATGGCAGCGTTTTTATTTCCTTTAAGTCCATGCGACACGTTTCTATAGTACTTCTTCTCATCCTAAGCAACTTTGCTCAGGCACAGGAATTCACCTTGGCTGATACTTTGCGAGGTACGCTTTCGTCCATCCGTTCCTGTTATGATGTGACCTATTATGACCTACAACTTAAGGTCGATGTTGAGGCACGTACCATTAGCGGTGTCAATCATATTCATTTTAAGAATGAAGCTGATTTTGATAGTCTTCAGATTGATCTATTTGAAAATATGCTGATTGATAGCATTGTTTATAAGAGTCAAAAATTGAAGTTCAATAGAATGTTCAATGCTGTTTTCGTGTCGTTTCCTTCTAAAATGAAAACGGGTGGAAACGGAGTTGTTTCGGTCTACTATCATGGAGAGCCGATTGCTGCAAAAAATGCCCCGTGGGACGGAGGTTTTGTCTGGAAACAGGATGCCGCTGGCAATCCGTGGGTTGGCGTGGCTTGCGAAGGAACAGGGGCAAGTCTTTGGTGGCCAAATAAGGATCATTTGTCGGACGAGCCAGATAGCATGCGCATCAGCTGCGAAGTTCCAAAAGGATTGATGTGTGTCGCAAATGGAGAACTGGAGGAAACTATTGAGAAATCAGAAGCGGCTGTGTGGCAATGGAAGGTCAGTTATCCGATCAACAATTATGATGTCACCTTGAATATTGCTGATTATGCGCATTTCGCAGATGAGTATCAAAGTGTGAATGGAGAAAAACTGAAGCTTGATTATTATGTATTGCCAGAGCATCTCGAGCAAGCAAAAGTTCAGTTCAATCAAGTTTCCGAGATGATGAATTGCTTTGAGCAGGCGTTTGGAGCGTATCCTTTTTTCAAAGATGGTTATGCGCTTGTAGAGACTTCTTATTTGGGAATGGAACATCAAGGGGCCATTGCTTACGGAAATCGCTTCATGCCCGGTTATTTAGGCCGTTTTCCGGCCGATATGGATTTCGATTACATCATTATTCACGAAACGGGGCACGAATGGTGGGGTAATAGTGTGAGCATGAAGGATGCAGCCGATATGTGGATACATGAAAGCTTCTGCACGTATTCAGAAGCTGTATTTGTGGAGTGTAAATACGGCTACGATAAGATGTTGGATTACTTGATCTACCAGCGTAATTTCATCAATAATCGAACTCCGATTTACGGGATTTACGGAATGAACCATGAGGGAAATGGAGGAGACATGTATTACAAAGGCTCTTGGATGATACATACGTTCCGAAATGTGCTGAATAATGATTCGCTGTTTCGTACCATTCTAAAGGGAATTGCAGAGGACTTCGCGTATCAGACGATTGACGGAGAAGCGATCATCGCTTATGTCAATCAGCGCACGCATTACGATTACTCACCATTTTTTGATCAATACCTGAAATTTGCTGAAGTACCTGTGTTGGAATCCCGTTGGGATAAAAACAAACTCGAATTGCGGTGGAAGGCGGAAGCGAAAGGATTCCGAATGCCCGTTATTTATGAGATCTCTTCTGATCTTGCGCAAAAGCGTTTGTTGGTGACCAACGAGGAATGGACTTCAGTTCCAATGTCAAAAAAGGAATTCAAGAATCTCAAATTCCGAGACGACCTGATGCTGTATTTGAAAAAATAACGAACCACAGCTCGTAGTCAGAGTAGCAATTCTTTTGCTATCCTGTAGAGAAGCTAGAGCAAAAAAAAATCCCCACCGAATTTCGATGGGGATTTTTTATGATTAGAGCTCTAAGGCTTATTTCATTCTCTTTTCCTTAATACGGGCTTTCTTGCCAGTAAGGTCTCTTAGGTAGAATATTTTCGCTCTACGAACCACACCGTGCTTGTTAACAGTGATAGACGTAAGGTTAGGATTGCTCATTGAGAAGATACGCTCAACACCAACACCTCCAGAAATCTTGCGGATGGTGAAAGTTGCAGTAGCTCCTGAACCGCTTTTTTGGATGATCACACCCTGAAAACGTTGCGGACGGGTCTTTTCACCCTCACGGATAAGGTATTCAACAGTGATAGTATCGCCAGCTTTGAATGCTGGTGCATCCAGCTTTTTGCTGTAGGTATCTCGTACGTGGTTAAGTATTGCGTCCATGCTTTCTTTAATATCTGTCCCAAAATTTGGGAGCGCAAATGTAAATAATTAGTTTCTAGATGCAAGTCGTTTGCTTGAAGAAAAATCGTAGGAATTTTTAATAGCGGTTTGTTCGTAGAATTAAAGTTCAAGGTTAGCGATTCATGGAATGCAAACTCCGCAAACTTTATCACTTATCAACGCTATCAACTTTCATCCAAATAACCCGGTCTTCGTTCTTGCGTTCGCTTCAAAGCCTGTTCGTGCCGCCAATCATCCACCAGTTTGTCGTTTCCCGAAATGAGCACATCTGGCACTTTCCAACCTTTGTATTCTGCTGGACGAGTGTAAACCGGTGGCGCAAGCATTCCATCCTGATGGCTGTCGAAAAGGGCAGAGGTTTCGTCTGAGATAACGCCCGGAATGAGCCGAATGATGGCATCGCAGACCACAGCCGCGGCCAATTCGCCACCCGTGAGGACGTAATCGCCAATGGAGATTTCTTTGGTGATGAAATGTTCGCGAACGCGCTCGTCAATGCCTTTGTAGTGGCCGCAAAGGATGATCATGTTGCCTTTTGAGGACAAGCGATTGGCCATTGGCTGGTCGAATTGCTCACCATCGGGTGTCATGTAGATTACCTCATCGTAATCGCGTTGTTGTTTGAGTGCGGAAATGCAACGGTCAATTGGTTCAATGGTCATGACCATGCCAGCACCGCCACCAAATTGGTAATCATCCACTTTTTTGTGCTTATCCAACGTGTATTCACGTAGGTCGTGGAATTCAATTTCTACCAAGCTTTTATCCTGAGCACGTTTGAGAATGCTGTGGCTGAATGGTCCCGAAAGCAGTTCGGGATGTATGGTGATGATGTCGAAACGCATTTGGTGTGCAAAACTAATCAACACAAAATCCTACAAGAAAAAATCGTGTTCTACATTTGTTTCAAATTCTGAATTATGAGCGACATCAGACACAATTGGACGAAGGACGAGATATTGGAGATCTATAACCGTCCGCTGATTGATTTGATATATGAAGCGGCTAAAGTGCACCGCGAGCACAACGACCCGAAGGAGGTGCAAGTGAGCACGTTGCTTTCGATAAAGACAGGTGGTTGCCCAGAGGATTGTTCGTATTGTCCGCAGGCGGCCCGCTACCACACGGATATTGAGAAGAATGATCTGATGAGCGTGGAGCAGGTTCGGAAGGCGGCTCAGGATGCGAAGGACGGTGGTTCATCGCGGTTGTGCATGGGCGCTGCGTGGCGGAATGTGAAGGACAACGATGAGTTTGATCAGGTGTTGGACATGGTGAAGACGGTGTACGACATGGATATGGAAGTGTGCTGCACGCTGGGAATGGTGACCGAAAACCAGGCGAAACGCTTGGCGGCCGCTGGTCTGTATGCATACAATCACAACGTTGATAGTTCGGAAGAGTATTACAAGGAAGTGATTTCCACACGTGGATACGAAGACAGATTGGAGACCTTGAGCAACGTGCGTAAGGCTAAACTGACGGTTTGTTCGGGCGGAATTATCGGAATGGGCGAAAGCCCTGAAGACCGCTGCGGCATGCTACTGACGCTTTCGTGCCTGAATCCGCATCCTGAAAGTGTGCCGATCAATGGACTTGTTCCGGTGGAAGGAACACCTTTGGGCGAGCAGGAAATCGTTCCTATTTGGGATATGGTTCGGATGATTGCTGTGACGCGGATAGTGTTGCCAGACACTACGGTTCGTTTGTCTGCGGGAAGAACACAAATGACAGATGAAGGTCAGGCGCTGTGCTTCTTGGCCGGTGCAGGTTCCATTTTTGCGGGAGATAAACTACTTACTACGCCAAACCCTGAGTTTAATCGGGATATGGCTTTGTTCAATGCCTTGGGATTGACGCCAAAAGCTCCTTATAAGAAAGGTGACAAGCCGCAGGTGGACGAGGAAGCGTACAAGACGCGCCCTGAGAACGCTGAGAAGATCAAGTGGTCTCGACCTGGGCATACGATTGAAAAGAACGTAGCGGCTGCGAATAAGGCGAAAACCCCAAGCGCATAAACTGTGGAGCAGTTGGACGGACTAGTTGCGGCCAAACTCGCACAACGCAAAGAGCAGGGCACGTTCCGTAGCCTCAAAACGGTTGAAGGTCAGGTTGATTTCACTTCGAACGATTATCTTGGATTTGCGCGCAGCCAAGAGCTGAAAAGACGCATTTCTGAAGCAGAAAAGCAGTTTTCTGAAACAGGGGTTGGTTCAACGGGTTCGCGCTTGCTGACGGGTAATTCGAAGCTGGCTGAGGAAGTGGAAAGGCAGATTGCTGATTTCCATCATGCGGAAACCGCGCTCATTTTCAATTCGGGTTATGATGCCAATGTCGGGCTGTATTCTTCGCTCGGCAGAATTGCCAAGTATATCGTTTATGATGAGTTGATACATGCTTCGGTGCATGACGGTATGCGTTTGTCGCGAGCCGAATTGAAACCGTTCGAGCACAACGATGCGGAAAGTCTACGGTCGGTTCTGTCTGAATTGGATGGTGCGACCATGGTTGCTGTGGAAAGCGTTTATAGCATGGATGGCGACCTCGCTCCATTGGAAGAACTGGCAGATGTCTGCAAGGAATTTGATTCGGCATTGATCGTTGATGAAGCGCATGCGGTTGGACTGTTTGGAGAGGGCAGAGGCAGGGTTTCGGAATTGGGTCTGGAGCATGAAGTTTACGCCCGTTTGGTGACCTTTTCTAAAGCGCTCGGATGCCATGGAGCAACGGTGCTTTGCAACGACAATCTCCGGCAGTTTTTAATCAATCATGCGCGGTCGCTCATCTTCTCAACATTTACCTCAAATCACTCGCTTTTAGCTGTGAAATGCGTGTATGACATGCTGTCAGTTAATGATTATAGTAATTTGAATATCAGTCATTTGATTACGTTATTTAATCAATCAATGAAAGATGTGTCAAGCGTTCAGCAGATTGGAGGTGAAAGCCCTATTTTGGGTGTCATTGTTCCAGGAAATGCGGAGGTTCGGGCAGTTGCGGCAGCCATGCAAAATGATGGTTTTGATGTGCGTCCGATCGTCTCTCCAACGGTCCCGAAAGGCACCGAGCGCATCCGTATTTGCTTGCATGAATTCAATACCGAAGCAGAGGTGAAAGGGTTGATTGCATCGCTTCAAAATGCCATTGGAAATGTCAAGTAAAGGCTTGTTCATAACAGGTATCGGGACCGATGTTGGAAAGACCGTTGCAGCGGCTATCATCACCAAAGCATTGGAAGCGGATTACTGGAAACCTGTTCAGTGCGGTGACTTGGATAATTCAGACAGCATTAATATTGCACGATTAACTGGGCTGAAAACACTTCCTGAAGCGTATCGACTGCAAGCGCCTATGTCGCCACACGCAGCGGCTGAATTGGAAGGAATTGAACTCAGGATTGATGAAATCGAGCTGCCTCAATCGGACAATCTGATTGTAGTTGAAGGTGCTGGAGGTGTGATGGTTCCACTAAGTTCAACGGAAACCTATGTTGATTTGATGGTCAAATTGAGTTTGCCCGTTGTGCTCGTGACGCGTCATTATTTGGGAAGTATCAATCACACCATGCTGAGTTGGAAAGCGCTGAAAGAAGCAGGTTTGAACGTGGTTGCATTAATCATCAGTGGAAAAGCGCACGAAAGCACAGAAAGCTATTTCGCAACGCAGATAGATATTCCGTTTATTCGGATAAATGAATTGGAGGAATTTAGTTCAGAAACGATTGGCACGGAAGCACAGCGATTGAAATCAAGCATAAAAGCATTGATGGCATGAGTGATTGGAGAGAAAACGACCGCAATGCTGTTTGGCATCCGTTCACAGCTGTGAATACGGATACGGTCAATGTGCCGATCGTGCGTGGAGAAGGAGTATGGTTGATCGATGCGGATGGAAAACGTTACTTGGATGCAATTTCCAGCTGGTGGGTTAATCTGCACGGACATTGCAATCCGTACATCGCGAAGCGAGTGGCGGACCAGGTAATGAAACTGGAACATGTGATGTTTGCTGGCTTTACTCATGAGCCGGCAGTTGAATTGGCAGCACGCCTCTTAGAGAAAATGCCTAATCAATTCACTAAAGTTTTCTATTCCGATAATGGCTCCACAGCAGTTGAGGTGGCGCTGAAAATGTCCTTCCAATATTGGTTCAATCAAGGGAAACCAAGGAGGAAGGTGATTGCATTGGAAAATGCCTATCACGGAGATACTTTCGGAGCCATGGCAGTAGGGGGAAGGGGTGTGTTTTCCAAACCCTTCGACCCGTTTTTGTTTGAGGTTGAATTCATTCCAACACCGGCTGCGGGAAAGGAAAGTGAGTGTTTAGATAGATTGTCTCAAATAATTGAAAAAGAAGAAGTTGCTTCTTTTATTTGTGAACCGTTAGTGCAAGGAACGGCTGGGATGCAGGTCTATTCTCCTGAGGTTTTAGATAAGATGATTTCCATGTGTCGAGACAAGGGAATTATCATTATTGCAGATGAGGTGATGACGGGTTTTGGGCGCACAGGAACCCTATTTGCGATGGATCAATGTGAACAGAAACCAGACCTGATTGCACTGAGCAAAGGCATCACGGGTGGTTTTCTTCCTATGGGCGTTACCGTCTGCACGGACGAAATGCATAATTCATTCTGGTCAGATGATGAAGCAGGGAAGATGAAAACCTTTCTACACGGCCATTCCTACACAGCTAATCCGTTGGCTTGTGCTGCAGGATGCGCCAGCCTTGACCTGATGGAAAAGGACGAAACATGGGTAAATATCAGACGGATTGAACGACAGCACTCAGAATTCGCCATGGAAGCTGCAGAATTGAGCGGTGTGGCTGCCGTTCGTCACAAAGGTGTGATTTTGGCCATTGAGTATGAAACACGCGCTCAGACGGGCTATTTCAACTCCCTGCGTGACCGTTTATATGATTTCTTCATGGAGCGCGGCATCATTCTCCGTCCGTTGGGAAATATAATCTACATCATTCCGCCATATTGTATCACGGAAGAAGAGCTAAATTTGGTTTATCAGGCAATTCGTGAATTCAAGCTATGAGAACACTTCTTCAGCCAAGTGACTACGAGTATGTTTTGACCCGCTTAAACGCGTTAAACGGCTCAGAAACCCGATTGTGGGGTACGATGACTGAAAGTCAGATGTTGCAACATTGCCGGAAGCAAATTGAAATGGCATTGGGTCAAATTCCAACTAAGCCATTGTTTCTACGACCAATTCAATGGCTGACTAAGATCAGCTTCGGTTATTACATCCCGTGGCCCAAGAATTTGATCACTGCTCCAGAAATGCTGGCTAAAGAGGATGTTTTGTTCGATACTGAGCACGAAAAACTCCTTTCACTCATTTCAGAATTCATGGAAGCGACCGAGCTCTTTCCGCATCCGATTTTCGGAAATATGACCAAAGAAGATTGGTCGCTCATCATTTACAAGCATCTCGACCATCATTTGCGGCAGTTCGGAGTTTAATTCACGTTCCGCTTCTTCAACCACTCATCCCAAGGCGTTCGTTTGTAGGCGTTTTCGGCCAAGTATTCCAAGATCGGTTGGATGGTTTCAACATTCAAATAACCAGAAACAGGTTGGATCATATTCATGCTTTCATCCAAGAAAACCGTTGTCGGGTAGCTCATTTTGCCTTGAAGCAATTCGTTGGCAATCTCATGATACCCGCGCCTTCCGTTCGGCACATACTCGTACGTTTTACCTCCAATCGTGATCGGTTCACGCTGTTCAGCATCCAATTTCACTGCGTAATAGTGCGCGTTTATGTATGCTACAACTTTCGGATCACTGAAAGTAGAAGCGTCCATTTTCTTGCACCAACCGCACCAATCCGTGTATACGTCAATCAGAATCTTCCGTGGTTCAGTTCTTCTCAATTCGTCTGCTTTCTCGATAGAGATCCAATTGATTCCTTCCTTCGTTCCAGCCGTTTGTGCGAAAGTTTGCACAGCGGAATTGAACAGTAGGAATAAGCTCAGGTAGGTAAGTTGAAACAGTTTCATGACGCAAAGTTAGGTTTTGATGATCTTAACCATAATCATACCGTAATCTGCGCTTAACGCACTGAAAGACTGTTGGTTATTCCTTTGTATAAACCTACACCAAGGGCTTCATGGTCCGAGAGACGAGAGCAGTCATTCCACCGCATCTTCACTCTTCCTGCCGAAACAGGACCGAACAAACGACCCCTCAGATTTTAGGTTCATCGGTCATAAAATCAACCACCATGTTCCATCTCAAACTAAAGACGCTTTCGCGTCTTTTTTTATTCACCATCATTCGCAGCGCATTCCGCTTTGCCAAGAAATACGATATGCCCACAACCATAAAGACAAGTAATGAAATTTGAAGAGAGACGAACTGTTGAAACTGTGATCATCAGCGATACGCACCTTGGCACATACGGCTGCCACGCAGAAGAATTGGTGCGTTACCTGAAAAGCGTGCGACCCGAAAAACTGATATTGAATGGCGATATCATCGACATCTGGCAATTCAGTAAGAGTTATTTTCCGAAAGATCATATCCGCGTCATCAAAGAGATCATGAACATGCTATCTAAGGGCGTTCAGGTCTATTACATTCCTGGTAATCACGATGAATTTGTGAGGAAATTCTGTGGACAGAAGATCGGAAATCTCTACATCGACAATAAGGTTGTGTTGGAATTGGACGGTAAAAAATCATGGATTTTTCATGGCGATGTATTCGATGTAAGTATGCGTTATTCGAAGTGGATAGCTAAATTGGGTGGACAGGGTTACGACCTGCTGATTCTCTTCAATCGCTTCGTAAACCGATGGCTCCAAAGGTTTGGAAAGGATAAGATTTCGTTGTCGAAAAGAGTGAAGGATAGCGTGAAGGCTGCGGTTAAACACGTGAATGATTTTGAAGCGACAACCGCGCTGATAGGTATTTCGAATGGCTACGATAACGTGATCTGCGGGCACATTCACAAACCGATCATCAAAACAATAAAGGGCGAAGACGGGCAGATCACTTACATGAATAGTGGAGATTGGATTGAGAATCTGACATCGCTCGAATACAACGAGGGTGAGTGGAAGCTTTATCGCTACGAAGAAGACGCAGCATTAAAGGATTATAAACTTGAACCAGATCAGGCGATGGAGCTGAGTAGTCAGGAAATTCTATTCGGATTGATTGAGGAATTCAGCTTCAAACGCGCATGAAAATACTTTACGCCATACAAGGAACGGGCAACGGCCATCTGAGCCGTTCGATGGAGATCATTCCGCATTTGCAGAAGCGCGGCCAAGTGGATGTGCTGCTAAGTGGAAACCAATGCGAACTGAAGCTTCCGTTCGAAGTGCGCTACCGTTTTCACGGATTGAGCTTCATTTTCGGGCAAAAAGGTGGAGTCGATTTCGTGAAAACCTACAATAACAACCGCGTCAGGCGATTTATGCGCGAAGTGAATTCGTTAGATGTGTCCAGTTATGACCTCGTCATTTCTGATTTTGAGCCAGTCTCATCTTGGGCGTGTTTTCTGGCCGAAAAACGATGTATCGGATTGAGTAATCAGGCTGCTATTCTTACTAAAGATGCGCCCGTTGCCGACAGCGATGACCTCATTGGTAAGTTCATTCTGAAGAATTACGCGCCTGTTTCGCAGGCTTATGGATTTCACTTTCAGCGCTACAATCCGAGCATATTTACGCCCATTGTTCGGCAAGAAGTGCGCGAACTCAAGGTTTCGAACAACGGACATTACCTCGTTTATCTGCCAGCTCATAGCGATGAGCGCATCATCAAGGCCTTGAAGAAATTCCCTGAAGTGGAATGGCAGGTTTTTTCCAAACATGGAAATGAAGACCTGACAGAAGGGAACATTTGGCTTCGCCCGATCAATAATTCGCAGTATCTCGAAAGTCTTGCGAGTTGTGCAGGATTGCTCTGTGCTGCTGGATTTGGAGCAACCACCGAAGCACTTTTCCTCGGTAAGAAACTGTGTATCGTACCGATGAAAAAACAGTTTGAGCAGCAATGCAATGCGCTGGCTTTGAGTCAGATGGGAATTCCGAGCATCAAATCACTCAAGGAGAAATGGCTTGACCGTTTGCGTTTGTGGCTCAACGAGGAAAATCCGATCCGCGTGAATTATCCAGACAATGCAGAAGAGATTGTGAATACGATTCTCCGAAACGAGATTCTTGATGCGCCAAATCCAAGGGAAAAGCGTTTGATGGCGGGGTTGACAGCTACTTGATAACTCATCAGCGCGATTGGCTTGAAAGCCGGCATTACTTCAGTGCATTCTGTATTTTCGGCAGTCTAAGCATACCCAATGAAGATCAGAAAAGTACTTGTTGCCAATCGTGGCGAAATAGCCATTCGTATTCTGCGTGCCTGTGTTGAATTGAAACTGCGAACCGTTGCGGTTTACACCTTCGAAGACCGTTACTCGTTGCACCGTTACAAGGCTGATGAGAGTTACCAATTAGGCAAAGACACGGAGCCGCTAAAACCGTACCTCGACATTGAAGAGATCATCAATCTCGCTTTGGAAAAGAACGTGGATGCGATTCATCCAGGTTATGGTTTCCTTTCAGAGAATGAGGAGTTCGCAAGAAGATGCCGTGAGAACGGAATCGTTTTTATCGGTCCGGAGCCGGAAGTTATGGCCCAATTGGGAGACAAGGTCGCAGCCAAAAAAGTGGCCAAAAGTTGCGATGTACCGATCATTGAAAGTAGCGAGAAAGAGCTGACCGATGTGAAGATCGCCATGGCAGAAGCCGAAAGAATCGGATTTCCGTTGATGCTGAAAGCCGCTTCTGGTGGAGGAGGCCGCGGAATGCGTGTGATTCGAAAGGCAGATGAACTTGAAAATGCATTCAGCGAAGCAAAAAGAGAAGCAGGTAGAGCCTTTGGCGATGACACGGTTTTCCTAGAGAAATTCATTGAAAATCCGAAGCACATTGAGGTTCAGATCGTTGCAGATAACGAAGGCAATACGATTCACCTTCACGAACGCGATTGCTCGGTTCAGCGCAGATTCCAAAAAGTAGTGGAAGTTGCCCCGGCAATGGGTTTGAATCAAAGCGTGCGCAAGCGGCTGTTCGAGTACGCCATTAAGATTGCCAAAGCAGTCAAATACAACAACGTTGGAACGGTGGAGTTTCTCGTTGATCCGAAAGGTGAGATCTACTTTATTGAAGTAAATCCTCGAATCCAGGTAGAGCATACCGTGACCGAAATGGTCACAGGAATCGACATTGTGAAGCTTCAGATTCGCATTGCGATGGGCTACAAATTGTACGAAGATGAGATTGCGATTCCAGACCAATCAGCAATTTCTGTAAATGGATTTGCCATTCAATGTCGCATCACGGCCGAAGATCCTGAGAACGATTTCAAACCCGATCACGGCACGCTTTACACTTATCGACCAGCGGAAGGCTTCGGCATTCGACTTGATCCAGGAAGTGTTTATTCTGGTGTTCGCATCAGTCCGTTCTTCGATTCGCTGTTGGTGAAGATCTGTGCTCACTCAAGAACATTGGATGGCGCAGCCAGAAAGATGACGCGTTGCTTACAGGAGTACCGAATCCGAGGCGTTAAGACGAATATTCGTTTCGTAGAGAATATTGTCAATCACCCTGTTTTCATAAAAGGCGAGGCAACTGTCAATTTCATTCCTGATCATCCAGAGCTTTTCAAGTTTGTGAAGCCGCGCGACCGTGCCACCAAGATTGTGAAGTTCTTGGGAGAAATCACCGTGAATGGAAATCCGGATGTGAAGTTTACCGATGATAAGAAGGTGCTTTTGAAGCCGATTGTGCCCGAATATAAGCGATTTGGCGCATATCCGAAGGGAACAAAAGACCTACTCAACGAGCTTGGTCCAGAGCGTTTTAGCGAGTGGCTGCGAAAGGAAAAAGTGATTCATTACACCGATACCACCATGCGCGATGCGCATCAATCGTTGTTCGCAACACGAATGCGAACCTATGATATGATGCGTGTGGCGGAAAGCTATGCGAAGAACCATCCTGAGATTTTCAGTTTCGAAGTTTGGGGCGGAGCGACCTTCGATGTGGCGTTGCGCTTCTTGCACGAAGATCCGTGGGAACGTTTGGCTGAACTTCGAAAAGCCATTCCAAACACGCTTTTGCAGATGTTGATCCGTGGTTCAAACGGAGTTGGATACAAGGCTTATCCCGACAATATGGTCGAGAAATTCGTGGAGAAATCGTGGGAAACCGGGGTTGATATCTTCCGCATTTTCGACAGTCTGAACTGGATGAAGGGCATCGGTCCCTGCATCGAATATGTGCGTTCGCGCACCGAAGGAATTGCCGAAGGCGCCATGTGCTACACGGGCGATATTCTCAATCCTGCAAGGGGCAAGTATACGCTCGAATATTACTTGCAACTCGCCAAGGACATTGAGAACGCTGGAGCACACATTCTCGCCATCAAAGACATGGCCGGATTGCTCAAACCCTATGCCGCAACGGAGCTTATCACTGCGCTGAAAAACACCGTGAAAATTCCAATTCATCTGCACACGCACGATACATCTTCACTTCAACCTGCCACGTACTTGAAGGCAATTGAGGCTGGAGTTGATGTTGTGGATGTAGCGCTCGGTTCCATCTCAGGATTGACATCGCAGCCGAATTTCAATTCCATTGTGGAAATGATGCGTTTCCACGAGCGCGAGAATCCGATTGATATTCATCGATTGAATGAATTCTCTAACTATTTCGATAATGTTCGTGATTACTATTATCCGTTTGAAAGTGGCTTGATGGCGAGCACGGCCAGCGTTTTTCAGCACGAAATTCCTGGTGGACAGTATTCCAATCTGAAGCCACAGGCCGTGGCACTTGGTTTGGCGGACAAGTTTGAGGAGATCAAACTCATGTACGGAGAAGTGAATGAACTTTTTGGTGATGTGGTGAAAGTCACGCCTTCGTCAAAAGTGGTTGGCGATATGGCATTATATCTTGTTTCCAACGGTTTAACCATTCAAGACGTGCGCGAAAAAGGGGACACGATTTCGTTTCCAGAAAGTGTGGTCGATTTCTTCAAAGGAAATCTCGGTCAGCCAGTTGGTGGATTTCCAAAGGACATTCAGAAAATGATCTTGAAGGATGTGGAACCGTTCACGGATAGACCGAACAGTCATCTGGAACCAATTGATTTTGACAAAGGTTTTGCTGAATTCAAGAAGAAGTATGATTCAACGCTGAAGTTCACCGATTACTTGTCTTGTCTCATGTATCCGAAGGTTTTTGAGAATTACTACAAGCAGAAACAGCTTTTTGGCGACCTAAGCAAGATTCCAACAGGCAATTTCTTCTTCGGAATGAAGCTGCGCGATGAGACTTTGGTGGAGATCGGTGAAGGAAAGAACATCATCATCGAGCTGCTTTCTGTCGGACCTGCGGATGACAATGGTATGCGCACGCTTTTCTTCCGCGTTAATGGTATGACGAGAAACATCGAAATTCTCGACAAAAGCTTGAACATCGTCAAAATTGAGCACGAAAAAGCTGCGAAGGAAGATCCATTGCAGATCGGAGCACCACTTCAAGGCTTATTGAGTAAGGTGTTGGTGAAGAAAGGGGAGAAGGTCAAAAAGAACCAGCCATTGTTCATTATTGAAGCCATGAAGATGGAAACAACTGTTACGGCTACTGCGGAAGGAACAATCAAACGAATCGCATTAGACGATTCTACCTTGGTGGAGTCAGACGATTTGGTTTTGGTTCTTGGTTAATTATTTGCGTAAGAGGCAAATGGCCTCAACGCATCCAATTCTCGGGCGACTTTCTGTTCCCAATAGGCCTGTTTTTCCTTGTTCAAGCTATGGTTGCTTTCGCTATCATAAGCATCTTGATACGCCACGAATTCCTTGTAATTCCGATGGTAGTATTCCTCAATGTGTGAATTCAATTTCTCGCAATCATCTCCGAATTTGGCTAATTGCTGTCGCAGCTTCCGAACAAACAATTCCGTAATGTCGAAATGCAATTGTTCGTGACGAAGTAGATAAGTAGACTGCCGATCTTTCGTCCAACTTTTGTGCGGGTTGAAAAAGCATTTGACCACAGCTTCAGAGGATTTTCCATCGCATTTCAGTTCAATAGACATGCCGCTGTCTGTCAACGCCTCATTCGGAGAAAGCTTTTTGGGCGAACCCTTAAAGTCAGACCACTTCAATCTGCTTCCTTCAGTCCATTCAATGCAATCTTTGCACTCGTGTTGCTGACCTGCGACCTTTTCTCCAAGTCCAATCAGTAGAAAAAATGAAAACAATATTGGTCTCATGGGCCTTAACTTCGTACGCAGATTAAACTGAAAATGGTTCAACTTATTACATCCGTGATCACTGGCTCCGAAGAACGGCCAATGTTGGTCGATCTCCGCTTTGATAATCAGATTTCAAACCAAGCGGTTATCGTGTTTGTTCACGGGTTTAAAGGTTTCAAGGATTGGGGACATTTTGCGAAAGTGGGCGAGGAATTAGCGAAAGCTGGTTTCGCGTTTGTCAGTTTCAATTTCACGCATGATGGAACAACTGTAGATAATCCAGTGGATTTCGCTGATCTCGAAGCATTTGGCAACAATAACTACCACAAGGAACTGCACGATACAGAGCAGGTGATCAACGCTATTTCCGATGGTTCGCTGTTTCCTGGATCGAAGTTTGATCGCGACCGGATTTTCCTTCTTGGACACAGTCGCGGAGGTGGAATTTCCATCATCAAAGCAAGCGAAGACGAACGCGTAAAAGGGCTTGTTACTTGGAATTCGATCGGTGATACGAAACGCACACAGGCTGATTTTGATGTGTGGATGCGCGATGGAGTGATCTATATTCCGAATGCGCGCACCAATCAGCAAATGCCGATGTATTATCAGTTTGTAGAGGATTATTTTGCGCAGCAAGAACGCTATGATCTGGAGCAAAGCTGTGCGAATATCAACGTTCCATCGCTTTTCATTCATGGAACAAATGATCAGACCGTTCCTTTTGAATATGCTCAGAAGCTCAACGATTGGACGCCCAATTCTGATCTACTCGCGATTGAAAATGGCGATCACACTTTCGGAGGAAAGCATCCGTTTACGGAAGATGAATTGCCTGTGGACACTCAAACGGCTATTGCCGCAACCATCAAGCATTTGAAAGCAATTTCGTAGGAGTTTTTCGTGACGAAACCTAAGATTTCAGAACGTCTAAAAGTGGCTTGGTAGCTCCTTCCCAGCTGAAATGAGTTCTTACTAACTGATGTCCTTTCTCAGCAATTTTATTCGCTTTTTCTGAATGATTGAGTAGATGAATGATGTGCGCAGCGTATTCTTCGGCCGAACGCGCAATCAAGATTTCTGAATCGGGTTTTGCCTGTAAAGCATTGTTTGCCAATGTCGATGTCACGCACGGAATACGCATGGCCATAGCTTCGAGTAATTTATTCTGAAGGCCAGTTCCGATCATCATAGGCGCTACAAAAACCTTCGCTTTCGCATAGCAATCGCGGATATCATCTACCCAACCTGTTACCTCAGAAAAATCAGAAGCAAGTTCTTTAACCTTTTGATCGGGACGAGCGCCTGCCAACATCAATTTGGCATTCGGAATTTCCTTCCGCACAAGCGGCATGACTTCCTTTTCAAGAAAAACAGCACCTTCTACATTTGGCGGATAACCCATATTTCCAGCAAAAAGTACGTCAACCGTTTTTGCTTCCGAGCTAGGCGAAAAATCTTCTAATGCAACCCCGTTTCTCACAATGGTCACGTCATTCCGCTGCTGAAACGGAAGTTGATCTCTGTCCTGTTCGGAAATGATGGTGCAATGGTCGAATTTCTTGAAAACCGCTTGTTCATATCGATTCAATCGTCTCAACTCTGAACTTAAAATCGGCTTCCAATACCACGGATCGGTTTCCAATCTCCGTTCAATTCCTTTCGAAAATGCATCTTGAAAATCAATCACCTTTCGAATTTCATTCTGATTTTCCACATACTTGGCGGTGCGTAGTAATTGGCAGTAAATGGCTTCAGGTTTCCAACGGTCAATACAATCTTGAACACGTTTTTGAGCACCAGATTGATAGAAATACGCTACTTGAAATGGTTCGGAACCGAATACGGAAAGACCGAGATTTAACAGCTGATTGAACTTGGAAATGCGGATGGTTTCCATTTCGGTGCAATACTGTTGCACTTCAGCGATCCAACTGGGCTCAAGGTCTTCTTCATGCAGAGCGCAAAGAAAAATCTGATGGTGCTTGGAAAGTATGCGCAACTGATGGAACGCGCGCAACTTATCGCCTTTTTCAAGCGGATATGGAAAGCGCGAAAGAAGAACAAAAAGGCGCAAATCGGTCAATCAGAGATTTGCGTAAAAATAGGTCAATTTTGAACTGAGCTTCTTTTGGTCAAAGACGGAGGAGGCAAGCTTTCTGGCATTTTTTCCGATCTGCACGATCTGATTCGGATTTTCGCTGAGAAACCTCAGTTTCAATACAAACTCTTCAGGAGTGTTCGCAATCAGTAGGTTTTCGCCATCGGTGTATGGAATGCCCTCGGCACCCGCGCTGGTCGATAGAATCACTTTTCCCATTGCCAATGCTTCCACGATCTTGATACGCATTCCGCTTCCCGAAAGCAGTGGAACAATAGCGATGTTCTTGCGCTTCACAAATTCCTGAACCGAATCGATCTGTCCATCGATCTTCAGCTTTCCCTTTGATAGTTTGAGCAGATGCTGTGGCATTTTACGTCCTGCCAAATGGCATTCAATATCAGGAAATTCAGCCTCAATTACGGGCCAAACATCATCCAAAAACCAGTTGATTCCCTCAATATTCGGTTGCCAATCCATGGCGCCTACATGGTACAGAGACAGCGGATGTTTGCTCAAGGTATCTGGTCTGATGGCATCTACATTGAATCCGATAGGGATCACTTCAATTGGACAACTCACACCGATCTCTTCAAATGCTTGCTTGTCTTCTTCTGTGATGGAAATGATACCATCGACCAACTTCAGCACAGCGATCTCATAGTTCTTGAGCCGAGTTGCAAGCAGATTCAAATACCGCTTTTTGATGCCGATGACTTCATTTTTGGCAAGCTGCTCCCAAATTCTGAACTCGATATTATGAGCTCGAACCACCACTTTGGCTTTGGAGTGCTTTCTGATCGTTTCCACATAAGGCGTGCAGAAAATGCTTTCCAAGTGAATGACATCGAACTCGGTTTCTTTTAGAATGCCTGTTAATTTGGCTTCGAAAGTCTCGCTGAAAAAGCGTTCTACGTTATACGATTTCGAGTTGAAAATATTTAGGAATGCCTTCAGTGGTTTCAGTCGCGTATCCATCGGAATGGCTTCCATCTTGGTCTTCGCAAGTATTTCTGAAGGAACTTTTGAAGCATCAAACGGATGTTTGTGTGTACTCATGCAGATCACTTTCACCGAATGACCTGCCATCAGCATGCTTTCCGTCATGGCCGCCATTGCCATGCAGCCTCCATCCACCTTTGGGTAAGGCGGCTTAAGACAGACCTGAAGTATTCTCACTAGGATTGATTTTTCTGGAAAGTGCAGCAAATGCCGTCTTGAATGGTTTGATGTACGATTCCCATTCAAATATTTTGGAATCGGTGGTTGCCTTGTAGGTCAGGAATAATCCAACAGGAAGCAACACGAATGAAGAAAGCCACATGCCTTCAAAAACAGTCCACATTCCTTCTTTCGCGAATTTTTCGCCCGTTATCGAAAGCAGGTAATAAATAAGGAAGAAGACAATGGCGAAGACGGTTGGAAGCCCCAGGCCGCCTTTTCGGATAATGGCTCCAAGTGGAGCACCAATGAAGAATAGAATGAGGCACGCGATGGAAAGCGTGAATTTGCGATGGACTTCTATCCAATAGCGATTGACACGCGTAGTTCTTGCCTCAATGTCTTCCTTGGCGGAATGAGCATATGAGCGCGTGCTTCGGGCCATGTTCAAAGCAGCTTCCACAATTCGTACATGTTGTGCTTGATTGAACATGGAAAGCGCGGAATTATAAGGTTTCACTTTCGAGCTTACCGCAACGCTGTCCGTTTGAATGTATTTGAAGTTCCGTTTGATATTGGTGTAAAAATTAACCTTGCGTTCCACAAGGTTCTGCTTAAGTGTGTCGATGTTCTCGGTTAGCTGACCAAGACTCTGCATCTTGTAATTATCCTTGAAAATCTCCTCGTTGCTCCTTCGCATCGAAAATTCGGACATGTCAAAACGAATTACTTCTTTCTGAAACTCGTTCCGCATGTGCGGATAAGTGATTTCATTTCGGCTACGGTTATCCTGTTGTTCGTAGCTTTTACCGCTGAAAAGAGTGAGCAATAGGTATCTGTCGCCCTCAAATTCCATTCGGCCAGAATCGGCCAAAATCACCTTATTGTTGCCCTTGTTCTCGGTATGATCGTAGATCAGTACATCGTAAAGTGACTTTTCATTTTTCCCTTTTGAACCAACGCGGATCGAGTAGTTGTCAATTCCCTTGTAGAAAATGCCAGGACGAAGATCCATTGTCGGCTTTTTGTGCCTGATATCGTACAGCAGCGTGCCCATTTTGAGGTTGGCAATGGGCAAAAGATTATTTGAGAAATAGAAAGCCAAGCCACTGATGAAAATGGAGAATACGATGAGCGGATACATCACTCGTCCAATGGAAATTCCAGCAGAACGAAGAGAGACCAATTCGTAATGCTCGCCCAAAGAGCCCATCGTCATGATGGACGAAATGAGCACAGACAAAGGAAGCGCTAAGGAAACCAAACTGGCCGAAGCGTAGAACATCAACTCCGCAATCACAATCCATTCAAGACCTTTTCCTACCAGGTCGTCAATGTATTTCCAAAGGAATTGCATGAGAAGAACGAACAGCGAAATGAAAAAGGTCATGACGAACGGCCCCATGTAAGACCCCAAGACCAATTTGTGCAGTTTCTTCAACTTCGATTCGCTTTAAACGCCAAATATACACGGTGAATCAGGGTGATGTCAATAATGTCCTGATCGGTTACATTTGCCGCTCGATGATAAACGGCAAAAAAGTAGTTGTAGTATTGCCCGCTTACAATGCGGCACAAACGCTGGAAACCACCTTCAATGAGATACCATTTGATATTGTTGATGATGTAGTTTTAGTGGATGATGCGAGTCCGGACAATACGGTTGACGTAGGGAAGAAGTTGGGAATCAAACATATAGTGAAGCACGAAAAAAATCGCGGATATGGCGGAAATCAGAAATCGTGTTATGCCAAAGCGTTAGAGATCGGGGCCGATATCATTATCATGTTGCATCCAGATTATCAGTACACGCCCAAACTCATTCATTCTATGAGTTATATGATTGCCAACGATGTTTATCCGGTGGTTTTCGGTTCTCGAATTCTAGGAAAAGGAGCGCTTATAGGAGGAATGCCAACTTACAAGTACATCGCTAATCGCTTTCTGACGCTCACGCAAAATATCCTTATCGACCAGAAACTATCGGAATACCACACTGGTTATCGAGCTTTCTCCAAAGAGGTGATCACAGCAATTGATATAGAAGCAAATTCTGACGATTTTGTATTTGATAATCAGATGGCAAGTCAGATTTTCATGAAAGGTTTTCAGATTGGGGAAGTAACCTGCCCGACCAAATATTTCGAAGAAGCGTCTTCCATCAATTTCAGTAGAAGCGTAACTTACGGTTTAGGTGTGCTCAAAACCTCCTTGATGCATCGCTTGCACATGTGGGGCATTGCCAAATTCAGAATTTACCAAAGTCCTCAGAACGGATAATTCTCGTCTGTTCGTTTAAGAATCACGTATCCGCCTTTTCTATCCATTTCCACTAAGTGTGGAAAGTAGCCTTGCGTAGTTTGAAGATCTTGACTTCGGCACACGAAATACACGGGTTTATCTACTTTTTCAAAGATCAACCACTTTACCTCATCATCTGTATTAACAGGAATTGGAGTTCGTTTACCATAAAATAGGTGTGCGTAAGAATGAAATCCCAATGGCTGTAGATATGCCGCCTCCGCATTTTGTTCGTAGAAATCGAACAAAGACGTTTGAGTGTAATGGTCAATTTTAGGTGCGATGACCACAGAAAGCAGAGTAACCGTTATGAGCGTTGAACCAAATAACGCAGCAATCATTTTTCCATTTCTATTGATGAAAATGACAGAAATGCCAGCTGTTATCAGAAAAAACAACCCGATCAGTGGGTCGAGAAATCCGTCAGGAACCAATTGACTGAAATTGCCATAGGCAAGGCTGTCATCTTCAAGCAACGGAAGAAGATACACTTTTACTTGATCAAGGATTCCAGAAAGGATGAAAGCTGTTCCTAGAATTGCCACAAAAAACAAGAGTGCGATCTGCTGCCAGACTCTGAATTTCATCTTGCTTTCTATCGACTCATAAATGAACCATGTTGCCAGAAACGACATTGGGAAATAGGTAAGCGATGAATAATGAATGATTTTGGTTTTTACGATTGAAAACACGACCAGAACGACCCAAAACAGGATGGTCATCCACTTTTTGTAATGCAGAACTTCTGTTGGTGCGTTTGACTTTTTGCTCCAACTGAAAATGAAGAAAAACGACATTGGAAAGCAGCCGATGAGCAGCACCAAAGGATGGTAGAAAAACGGTTGACCATGGCCAGCTTCGCTCTTAGAAAACAAGCGAATATGATAATCGATGAACTCCTGAATGACGTAGCCATGACCTCGAGCGATTTCGATCAGGAACCACGAAAAACCAATGGACATCACGATGAGGAGATAGATGAATCCATCAATCAACTTCCATCTGTGTTGCTTGAATGAAACAGCAAAATAGACGGCTGCACAAATTCCAACCAATCCAACTGCTGTTGGTCCTTTGGTCATCACAGCCAAACCGACAAGTAATGCAGAAATGACGAGTCTTTTCCTTTCAATCAGTTCCGATCGCGTAGCTAAGATCAGTTGGTGAATGCCTAAAAAAATGAACAGATTGAACCACGGATCGATGATTCCTGAACGGAAATAGAATTGTGGCAGAATGGAACCCGCGTAGATCAGCACCCAAAACAGACCGAATTTCTTTGAGACAAGTGAATAACCAATGTTGAATAGTGCAGTAAGCGTCAATGCTCCGCAAATGGCGTTAGGCAACCTTGCAGCAAATTCATTTATCCCGAAAACGGACATGCTTATGGCTTGCAACCAGATGAAAAATGGTGGCTTTTCCCAAAATGGTTTGAAGTTGATCTGAACGTAACTGTATTCTCCAGTAACGAGCATTTCGCGCGCGGCTTCAGCAAAATTTACTTCGTCCCAATCGAAAAGGTGCGAGCCATTTAAAAAGGGAACGAAAAGTAGAATTGAGGCCAGGAAAACCGCAAACGAAATGGAAGTCTTATTCCAATTCATGACGGCCAAAGTCGCTTGTTCAGTTTGGATGAAGGATTTTCTTCCGCGTAGCGAACAATGAAAATGTAGCCGAGATAAGCCAAGAAGAAACCGATCCAAGAACCAACAACCGTGTCTTGGATAAAATGCTGAGAAATGTAAACTCTTGAAAATGCTACCAGCAAAGCCAGCACTAGAAAAAAGTATGTGGCCCATTTTTGCTTTACAAAAAAGGCAAACATCAAGCACAAACAGAACGCTGTGGCACTGTGGCCAGAAGGAAAACTGTAGTTATGCATGAGAACAACTCCATCAATATCAGGTAAACCTCCTTCTGGAAAAAACATGGCTGGCCGATGATCACCAGCAAAAACGGAACGCTTTAAGGTTTGCACCACAATTCCCATCACTAAACTGGAAACTCCTAGGCCAATAGCCCAAGAGTAGCGTACGAGAAGTAAAAGATGGAATACGATCACGGGTACAAGTCCGTGACCAACGTGGGTCAGATACTTGAATATCAGATCTAGATATGGTCTATGATGGGAGTTTAGGAATTGATGAGATCCTTCTTTTCCATAAAACAGAAAAACGGCAACGCCAAAAACGCTATAAATAGAAAGCCCTACCAAAAATGGGAGGGCAATGGATTGGGTTTCCTTAACGGATTTCATCAATTTCATGAAAACCAAAGGTAAACGGTGAACGCTTTCAGCTACCCAAAATATGAAGTAATTCTTCTATCTGATTGTCCCAAAGCATTCGGGCGGCATCTTCATCGCCTTCTTCGGCAAAAAATGTGACGATCAAAGCCAGATCTTTGGTAAGCGGATCGGTTTTTAGTCTGAATTCTAGAAAAGTTCCTTCTTCCATGTGTGTCCAATGGAACTTTACATACTCTAAGTTCTTCTTGCTTAGGAGTTTGGCAACTTCTTGTTCGCCATCCCAGTTGAAGTGATATAATCCGTCTTTGTCGATTGTTACGTCATCAGCAAACCATTCAGCTAGTCCACTTGCAGTGCTCAATCTACTGTATAATACACCGGGCGAAGAGTTGACCGTGTATTCAGCTTCAATCTTTTTCATTGATAATCAAATTGTTACGACTTGGCGATTTAACCAAGAACGGCAAGTTAGAAAATTTTAGTTCACGTACTTAAAACTTACAAATTTTGACGTTTGCGAGAGCGTAATGAGATACTATATTTGCAGCCGCAAAAAATGGCGAGGTAGCTCAGTCGGTTAGAGCGCAGGATTCATAACCCTGAGGTCGGGGGTTCAATTCCCCCTCTCGCTACGCACAAAGGCTCGGTTTTCCGGGCCTTTGTTATTTTAAGGTACAACATAGGTACAACAACTACCTTCTCAAGCTATTTGGAATGCAATTAAATTCTTGTTGAGTATACTATCCAAAGCATGGTCACTCCAGCCTTTGGCTACGTTCATGCCATTATCAACAATGGTGAATTGTTTCTCATAGCGAGCAACATATCCATCACAGGCAATGTTTCTAATTTCCACTTAATCAAGTCGTAAGAGTTCCTGATGGTATTTTCTTGAGAAAACCAACATCTCCTCCTGATCTATCGTTCCCGTGGAATTCATAACCCCATCCAATAGGAGTTTTTTTAGAAGCATTTCACCTTTAAATCCAAAGAAAAGCTCCTTGGACACTACTAACACATCAAATTGATTGAAGTAGATTTTCACATAGTCGTCTCCTTTGAATTCTTTCGTTCCATTATTATTGAATTTGAGGAACAACACTTCTTCTTTGGTGTTTGTCCTGTAAACATGTGTTTCCGCGAACATCACCTGAAAGTCAAAGTCGAGAACATTCACTTTGTCAATGAGAATTTTACCTTTCTTCATTTTAACGTTTTGTCCACAAACAAGATTGGCGAAAGGCAATAACAAGAGGATTAAGACGAAATGAGATTTGCGTAACATAGTAATTGTTAGATGGCTGATGCTGAGTTTAGAAATGTGTAAGGTTTTCTTTTTTGACAGAGATCCTGGTTAAGAATAGATCCAATTTCGAACAAGTAGCACCTGATGGTCCGTTGCTGCAACTTGAATCCACCCCTCAGAAAGCAGGTAAGGAATAGCCAGCTTACCCTTTCCAGTGAATTGACCGTCAAAGTTATCATCGAATAGTATAAGAGCTCCATCACTGAGTTTGGGCAAAGCTGCCTTCACGAATTTCAATGTTTCCACCTCACTTTCTCGTTCATTACCCAGATGATAATCCCACCCATCGACATAAAGGAAATCTATTTGGGAAGCATTCATTCTAAGTATCCACGTATGCGCGTTTTCACACACGACATTAGCGCTTGACGATAGCCCGTAACTATCCAGAACTGAACGTGATATCGAACAGGCATTTTCAGATACATCAATACTGTAAAATGTAGCATTGCACCTACCTTGAGCCTGAACATGCTTGCAGAAGGCTGCAAAGGCCAGCGTACTCCATCCATTGGAGTGAGCCTCGTCCATACCTCTGATCGTTCCTACTTCCACTATGGTGAGATGCGATGATTTGCCTGATTGCGCCAATAGGACTGATAAGGAAAGGTCAATGGAATTTTTCCGTCCGTAAGGAGGTGTGCTTTGCGGTCCTTTCATGAAGTGGTTTTCGAAATTTGAAGATAATCGTGTTTTTCCCTTTGGTGCTTATTCGTTGTATTGATACTCGAACATATAAGACCAAAAACTTGCTCAACACTCACCTTGTTCAACATACCTTGCTGATCATTAAGAGAAGTTTGCCTCCTGAAAAATGGAGACGGTACCAAACGATTGAGAGGAACAGAGGCGGTTTTAACATTGGTCATTGAAAAAAGATGATCTCGTGAAAACTCAACCGAAGTAATAGCTACCACTGGAGCTTTATACATACCACCCAAATGAGCCATGCCGCTGTCATTAGCAACAATGCAAGAAGCCTCCAACATCAATGCTATAATGTCTTCTGCTGGCAATCCCGTTTTCCGCATAGACCTGAACCGCGTTAATAGGTCTGTCTTACTGGCAACTCCCAACACCATTACATCATAGTTAGCTACGAGCAGCCTCTTTTCAAGTTCAAGCCATTTTTCAATTGGCCATTCTCTGTATGGCCATGCCGCAAACGGGAACAAAAGAACCGACCTATTCGTACTTCCTTCATAATATCGAGTCAAATTTGGAGCAACAGGAACTAGCCCAGGAATACCCAACCTGTCGGTGTAAATATGCTTTCTACACTTTTTAATCGACTTATACTCGGCAGTGGCCGAATCAAAGTATAGGTCGATTTCAGCGGGTGGACTTTGAATGTATTCTTTATATGGCAAACAGGAAAAATCCTTCACATCAACCGCCCACTCTGGATGTCGGCAGTAATACTCCACCGCTGCAGACCTGTTCTGTTCCTTCAGAGCTTGACAGGCATATAACCCAGTAATTTGGTCTCCAATACCGAGGCCGCTATTACGAACCTTGATAATCACTACAATACAGTTATCTCAGATCTTTCAGAGGGCGACAACGGATTGGATGCTAATAACTCAATTGGCCAGAGTGTGCCAACGCTTGAGGCGGTCTGGAAAAATAAACGCATAGAAACAACTTGCGCTACGGCATTGAGTATCGTATTTCCAGGTGTAGAGGTATCAGAAGGAACACTAGTAGCAAGTGTCAACACACCAATATCCAACATTCCAGGTGCACCTATATCAAGAAGTTCAATATGAACCCTTCCTCCTGACAATTGGTTTTCCCCAACAACTCCTTCCAAGTTAATACCAAATAGGGTGTAGAAATCGGCATCCCAATTACCTGGGGCTCCTATCATGATGTTCGAAAGAGAAAGTGTGTTTACTGGGCTTGATTCAACCAAATATGTAGTCGAAGGTGCTACTCCACTTCCTGATCCAGAACCTGCCTCTTTCTTCTCAAGAATAATGTAGCTGCACGCCTCTTGCCCAGAGTTGTGGTTGATGAGCTTATACTGAATCATGTCCGCGGCTTTTGGATTATCCCAATAGCCTGACTCCAGATTGAATTGATACCTGACAGTATTCATTGGATGATCAATAAAAACAGATCCTCTTTCGGAAGGAGTATTGGTATCAACGTCCAATAGCCCAATGTTGGCGAACGTCTGATTGTAATCCAACACGTTTATATACTGATCTGGTGGTGTCGGATTGTTAACACTAAGTTCAATGAATTCTGCATGAAAGGATTTAGTAAAGAAGTCGAAAACGACCTTTGCCTTTGAAACACTTTTTTCACCATCTACCTCAGCTTCGATGGCGTATTCAATTTCTGTTGTTCTACCGACATTAAAATTGGTGCATCCTGTAGCAAATTCCACAACCAATTCTGATTGCTTATCAATGTTGATGGCTACACTTTTGAAAATTTTCTCATTGTAATCACCAACCTCAATGATTCGCACTGAGGCTTGCTTATTAACCCAAGCAAGATCCATTTGCAACGGTGGAAATCCGAACCATCCATCCATATTAAAGTTATCTACAGGAATAGACACACAAACATCCTGAGCTTTGAACGCTCCGTGCTCAATCCGTTCAATAAAGATGTTGCCAGTTGATGTTTGGCCTGTGTTCACATCTCGAATGACGTATCGAACGGTATCTGTAGCCCCCTCGTTAGACCAAAGCTCAAACTCATCGGTCCAAGCTTTTTCTGAATCAAATGTTTTGTAGATGATTCTCCGTTTGTCGTATGTGATGAAGACTCCTTCGGTTTTCATCGACATGCGAGATTCAACGGCCACTACCTCAAAACAGCATAGCCCGTCATAATAAACATCTAGGTCTATTACGATCTGACCCTTCTCTAATGGGAAATAAGACTTAATGGTAATATCCTTAGCCACCAATTGGCCTTCTTCGTATAGTGTTTCGTCTGTTATCATGGCTACTTTGTTCTGTGATTATCGTTGAGTTCAATTATTTTGTGCCTTCCGAACTATTCATATTGCGCTAAAAAATCTTTCACTTTCGGATTAGCAGCTAAATCAAAAGCCGTTTTACCGTCATGATTTTTAATATCGGTTCGTGCTCCATGAGTGATTAGAAATTGTAGAATGGATACAAGTTCAACTGACGTTTCTTGCGACTTGCATTTGGAATGAAGCATCAGCAAAGTATTGCCATCATCGTCTTGCCAGTTAAAGTCATACCCTGCTTTAACAAGTTGGGTATAGCGTTTAAAAGTGTCACTAACAAATCTATCCAAGCATTCACGTGCTTCAATCGAAACATGACATCCATGATTAACCATTAATTCAATCAGTTCGCTGTCCCCAGTTGCCACGAAACTCTCCAACATGTCATTCTTAGTGGTTTGGGGAATATCGTATTTCAAATAGTATACTATCATTTCATAGGACCTTGACGAGGATACCATGTTATGGAGTTCCAGCCAAAATCCAAGACTCTTACCTACCCTCGTATCATAGCATTTCCAACCGGGGTCACCGCCATTTTCAAGGTGGCTTTTAAGCACTTCAATACTCCCGGATTCGATTTGCAACATCGTTTTTTTGTCCTCTCTACTACAACTACAGCAAACAGTGTTTAAAACAAGCTCACAACCGCTCAGGCAAATTAAGCAGGCCACTAGGATTAGAATGAATTTACCACGAAGTATCATTGCCCGAATATTTTCACATCGTCCCACCAATCTGAGATGCCCTTCCAACTCTTGTTAAAATACTTATTCAAATCTTCGTACAACTCAATTGTTCTGTTGTAATAGTGCTCAGTTCTTGTTGCTGTTTCAGAATTTGCGATGGCATCGGGATTCGCCTTTGCCCATTCAGCAACCATGCTATCCATCCAATCAACCTCGGATGGGTGTGCAAAATACTTTGTTTCAGCAAGAGTGCACAGTTCTTCAGCGTTAAACTGCTTCGTCTCCCAAATAGATTTCATCACAATGCCAACTTCTCTTACCGCTTCAATTGCCAGCAAGCCTGCCAGCGGATTAAGTCTGTGATCCGGTTCATCCTTCGCAACTTGAGTATGCGTTGGATCTGTACCGAAATCTACCACCCCCTGAATTTCTTTGATTGCTTCAGGAGAAACGGGCTTGGCAATCATCATGATTAAACCATTAAATGGTATGGCCACATTCTCTCCCGTATTGTGCATCACCTCGAAAGTCTTTTCTAATTCATCGTCTACTTCACCATCCTCTGCTGATTCTATAACGTCATCTCTCAGATTCAGATACTGCATCAGCATGTCTTTGGCCTTGCCAGGTTCAAACGGTACATCAGCAATTCTGGCCGACAGTGGCCGATCGTCACCCTCATCTGGGGAAATTATATCCCAAATTCTACCAACAACTCCTGAATCTTCAAGTCCTTTCTCCTTCTTATATTCCAGTTCCTTCCTTGCCAAGTCCTCAAGCACAATCTCTGCAAAACGTTCGCCAAAGGTTCTCTGACGAACTTTCATAGCTGTATATGGAGTTTTGGTAGTTGGAAAAAGCTCCTCCTCTAGTTTTGGCGCAATACTCGCTATCGTGTCCCAAGAACCAAATGAACCTGTTACCAAAGGAATTCGTTTCGCCTTCTCCTTTCCATCAACCATATTCATAACCTCATCTGGTAGTCCTTTAACCCACGGGAACACATTAATTGTACCTCTAATTTTTTTGCCTTCCCGATTCAAATTATCGTCTTCATTAATGCCAGATGGGCTTACCTGAGAATCTACTTTGATTAATGCTATTTCTACGAAATTGCTATGCGCAAAGTAATCCTCAAGAACGTGAAGGGCAGCACCAAAATACCTTAATCTATCTCGCTTATTCTGTGCATTAGCAGCTAAGAAGATTTGATCTTGAAAATATGTAAAAGAACTTGGTCTAGGGTCACGAAGCTTGGCACTCGGTTGATACTGGTCGGTATTCGCGGGATCATCGTAGCCCTTGACAAAGGGCTTTATCTGGAAACTCTTATTGAGATTTACCTGACGTGATTTTGGATCATCCCCTGCGTACAGCTTTATATACTTAGGCTCGCCTTTTGAATTCAGATAATTGAACCCGATTGGCTCCTTCAAGCTTGTGTCTGAAAATGGCGTATGGTCAATTAGATTATCAGGGTTGTCTATGTGTTCTTCGGGTCTATAAATCCCTAGCATGTCCAAACTCAGCCTGCCGTAAGTAGCAACAAACTCATCATGGTAAGAATTGTAAGCCGGTTTAAGTCGCTGCCCCTTTTGGCGTTTTCGATTGTAAACAAATTCCTTGGCCGCCAAGAGCTCTAAAACTTTGACCCAGGTACTAACGCTTAGCTTTTGATGCATTAGTGGGATTAGATTCATCACTTCAAGAGCAGCGCGATTATCTTTTAATAACCTGTACTTACCAAGTAAAAAGTCTCTATCTACTTTTCCAAACCCTACCATGAGTGGGACAAGTACCTGTGAATAATCTCTCAACCAATTCCCATAGTAAATCATAAATATCTCATCCTCGGAAAACACCTTCGTTAGAGCGATTGCTTCAATATCACCATGCGCCACGGAATTCGGATACTCCTTCTTATCGACATTCCCTGCTCCAAATGGTGGAAGTGCAGCCGAAAACAAAGGTTTCCAAGCGCGCCTGCTTTTGATGCTGCTAGCATTCAACCCAATTGAATTAAGCACAAACCCCATCATATTTTCATGGGTAACTTTCATTATGCCGCTTGCTTCTTGATATCACTTACAAAATACTTCTGTACACCATCAATGGGTGACTTGTAGGTCTTCGCCTCCAATGCATTCGCGTTTAGTTTCTGCTCTCTCAACCACTTTTTAAACACACTTCCAAAACGATACGTTATTTCCACTGCCTCGTCTTGCATTAATTCCATAAAAACCAATATTTCATCTTCAGAAGCCCTTACTGTGTTCTTCATAGTCTCTGCCAATACTCCTTTAGGATAGGTGAACACAATTAGCGTAGTCAGTTTGCCAGAACTATCCAGCGACAGAGAGGCCGCCTTAACCGCCTCGACCGTGGGGAACAAATTCGCTCCATCATACACCCAAAGAGCTGTTTTACCTTTTATCAACTTAGCCTTTGGTAAAAAGGTGTCTGCAAACTGATGTGGATAATACATACGCCAATCCTTACGCAGAACCGGGTGCGGTGCGTTGGCCTCAATCAATATGTCAAATTCCTCTTGGGTCATTTGAACGGTTTTACGCTGAGTTTTCAGCTCATGTATAGGTAATCGCGTTCGCCTTTGTAATGACCAGTGATAGTTTTGCCATCTGACATGGAAAGCGTGTAATCCAATGTGTATTCGCTGCCGTCAATGCTAATTTCCAAGCTGCCACCAACCACGTGCGGTGACGGGTCAGAAGTCAAAGTGGAGTAGTCAAAATTTATCCAAAAACTTTCTGTGTCGCCCCAGATTGTACCAGGAGTGGTTGCGGACTGGCTAAATGTATAAGTTCCGGCACCTGGTGTATTTCCGTCCTGATAGGTCACAGCATTCAGTCTTAGCATGGTGAAAAGCCCTCCGGTCACCTGTTGGTCGGTACCATTCCAACCTGTTCCTGTGGACAGTTCAATCCTAAGGTCGTAATCGCTTTGCTGGAACATGTAAACCCCAAATAGCTCTGCGTCATAGAATGTGCCGTCATATGTGAAGCCATTTGGGGTGTCATCGTTGTCGTCATCATCGCTGTCCTGATTGCATCCGTTCAGAAAGAGACCTCCGACTGCGAAGAGCCCAATTAGCAAAATGTTATTTTTCATGATTAAATTGATTTAGGTTAACTTTTTTAAAGTTCGTATTAATATTTTGGTGCTACACATCAAGAGCTTTTATACATCCATTTTTTAATCGTTGCCCAGTAAACCTTCTTTCCTCATTCTTCTCACTCCATGTGTCAAGAACGAGAGGTAAGACATTCGCATTACAGTAACTTCCATCCCTGAAGTGTTAATGGCAACACCCACAAACTGGTTTCGGTATGTATTGATGAAATGCGAATCAATCATATCCTCATAGGCTAACTCGGCAGGTTTTACCTTCCCATCAGCGGCTGGAATCATCACATGATTCGTGAGCTGCGTAAGATCTGCTCCGGAGGTTATGTCCAGCTCATATCCACTATTGAACAGTTCATGAGATACTGAGAAAGCACTTTCAAGAGTGTATGTCTCGACCAGCTCGCTGCTGATGATGGCGTTATCTCCATCTATTCCAAGGAGTTTTCCGAGGGGGAAGCCAACAGGCGCAGCCGGAGATGCTGGTTGAGAAGTTACTACCACTTCCAGACTGAAGTCTGGCCAATCTGATAACTTAACCTCTGACGAAAGCATGGCTATTTCTTCCAACACCAATTCATCATCAACAATAGACGTTGTGAAATTTGCACTCAGCGTGGCATCAGCATCAATGTAATCCTTAATCAAGTTCAATTCTGCAAGTGGGTCAGCAGGTGTTACCATACCTCTCCAATCAATCCTGTTAAAATAAACCTGAATTCCCCCAGTTTCTATATCTATTGCTGAATCATCGATGAGGTCGGCCAAATCCGTCAGCTTAATAATGTAATTGCCGAGTTGTTCTGGAAGTGGGTCTGCCAACTGTGAAACCTTGGCTAAGCCATCTCCATCGTTCATTACCAGTTTACCGACATCATTAGAGGATAAATCTCCGTGCTTTGGGAATAGGAAGCTGCTCTTGGAAGAACTGGTAGATGTTCCTCCGGATCCAGATTCACCCAAACCTGCAAGCACATTATTCCCTGTTCCAATCGCAGTACCTTCCAATGATGAACAACCACTGCAGTCACAGCCATCACAATGAACTTCAGTGCCATCTTCGCATAGATGACATGGCAGGCCATTGGCATTCAGCGGAGCACTATTGGTTTGAATAATGGTAAGTGCTGTCGGAACTCGCGATTGCCAGCATGATTCTGGACAAAGCTGATCTGTTCCAACAATATACGGTCCAATCTCAAGATCCACTTTTATACTCTCATAAGCCTTCTCTATTTCAGGAAGTACTTCGAATGTGTTCACATTCCAAATGAGACCAGATTCCATGAAATACAGTACTTGAAACTCATAACCTGCCTTAATCGGAAGCGTGACCTTGGCCATCCCACTTTGCAGAAATGCCTCAAATAGGGGGTCAGAACTGCTTTTTTGTTTGATCAGACTTTCCCATTCACATACACTTGCCCAATAGTAGGGGAGGAATTTATAGGAGAAAATGTCCCAGTCAAAGGCATCTTCCATAAACTTAACGTAAGTGGCATGACGGTTCAGGCAGTTTTTAGCTGTGTTTAATTTCCACCTGCAATCTTCTTGGTCATAATGGGAGAGCCCCATGGCATCTAATTGAGTGATGTCTGAGAATGGTTCTAGCATCATTTCTATACACAAGCGCTTAAGCTCGCGTTGCTCAATAGCTCTTCCAATACCTGGATTGTAGCGGAAATCGGTAGGTTCGGTATCTGTGGGCACAACATTGGCTGCGGCCACAGCATTGTTGTAGTCATCCAGTTTTTTGTAGTAGGCATTGAGGATGGAAATGTATGTCTCCCTTTGCCAAGCCTCATACAATTCAGGAATTCTTTCACATTTTCCGATAACATTAATCGAGAAAGATGATATGTCTCTATTAACAACCGTCACACCTAATTTTCCAGTTATGGCTACATTTAAATTTGTATAGTTGTTCATCAAAGTATTCGTGCCACGAAGGCCGCCACTTTCCCAAATATCCTTGTTCGCTATCGTTACATAGGCCCAAGCTCCTGATGCTGATGATCCGTAGTAAATGTGAGAGTAGTTATACCGAGCAGCAACACACGCATATCCATCAGGTATTGTAAGCTCAAAACTGTCAGCACCTGTTCTGGGGTCTGTTGTTCCAGTGCTCCCTGGATTTCCCGAAAAAACCCCTTCGACTTCAATTTCTGATACTAAGGGTGGTTCAACATCAGCTCCATATTCTGCAGCTAAATCCGCATAGTTGTCCTCAGTTATCTGATTCCAACTGAATTCGGTCAGGTTTCCTGGGGTATCTTCATCTGGATCACCAATTCTAAAATCGAACTCGGACAGGTCACGAGGTTTTCTTATCTCTGGCGTGTTCGGGTCAGGGTTTTTGACAGTCATCCAACTTTTGAAGTTCTTTGATGGTTCTGGAACCATGAACTCATAGAGCAACCGTTTACCATAGTTATACAGCTTATTCTCGTAGATTTTATCTACCCATCTGTAGATTCCCGTAACATGCTTTTCTCCAGCACGGTTGTCAAAACCATGTGTATTTGTTTCCTCAAACTCACGCAACATTCTAGAAGTTCGCTTGCTTGTGGTTTTAGTGACAATGCGCTCAAGTGCCCGTTGTGTAATCTCTTGGGCAAATGTCTCTGACTGACTGAAATTATTTGTCGATGACGAGCCACTTGTCCAAGAAGAATCTGTACTAAAGCTCACACCTAGCGAAAACATGTCTGAAGGCTTGAATTCAGTCTCAATTCCGGCCGAGATTGAAGTTTCTTGCGATTGTTCCTCCTGCTGCATCTGAGAAATCTCAGTTTGCATTTCATACCTATCCGTTGTGGTGGTATCTGTTAGGTTTTCCACTTCCTTCTCCGTAGTATCTTCCTGAACTATCTCCGAACGGGTAAGATTTCTTGTTACCTTCTCACGATACTCGCGAGCCATGATGTTTTCGATATGAGAAACTTCGCCAGCCACGTAACAGCAGGTTTGCTGTTCCACCTTTTTGTACTCCAAAACACCGAGTCGTTTTACACCGTTCAGTTTTTTGTCTTCGCAAAGCTTTACCAGATCACCAAGGAACACCATTTCCAAGTCGGTGCTGAATCTTTCGAAAAGCTGTTTTTCTGGGGTGTAATCCAGAAAATCCATCGACTTCGGCTCAGGGTCTTCTTCTAAAACGAATGAAAAGGAAAGACTGAATCCTTCATCATTAACCTGTAATCCATCCTTAAACAGCAAAAATGAAACATGGTCTGATGACCTATAAAATGGTTCGTTCGAACTGAATTCCGCATCTCCTAATGTGGGATGGGATGTATTCAAGCTCACAGAGACCAAGGCTTTCTCAGGGTTCGTAAAATGCTGTGTCAAAATCAACCGCACTTTCCCATCAGTACCTGAGATCTTCTCAGATGACATTACGAACGTATTATTCTGAATTGTATTTGGCTCCGTGAGGACCACTCCTTTGAATAGAACTTGCCGCGGCAACTTTCGCTTATTCTTAGAAAGTACCCCGAATTTCTTCGCCTTCTCGGCTCTTAATGCTTTTAATACCTGATCAAACGACTCTAAAGAATCGAAACAAACAAGACTTTCAATCAGTTGTTTTGAATCATCCTTAATGTACTTATCTGCCAACTTGGATAGATCAATATTTACCTTGCCCTGACTAGAATCTGTTCTTGGGGTGGCAGTTGATACATACTTTCCACCGTTACCCTTGGAGCCAAGTAATTCTGCGGTTTCTCGATACGCTTTAGAGTATGCCTCCTCAGCACATTTAACTTCAGAAATTGCCTTTTCAATGAGACTAATTTTGAACCGAGCCCGATCCGAGTTGTTCTTACGAATTAAGAAGTCTTTTGTCCTAGCACTCAACCCAACTTTGCCCAATGTTGGTTCTGGTATTTCCCTGGAGATCAATTTTCCTGGAATTTCCACATTCGCTCCAGCCAGACGATACAGTCGATTAAAATTCCGCTGCTTTTGCTTGTCAGACGGGATACCAGCAGCCACTTGGGCATTATATTCTAATAGAAAAGCATTTGCTCTCAACATTCTCACCAAGGCATTTGCCACGACTGCCGAACGGGTTGTAACCGCTTGAAAATACAGGTTGTCCCAAATCAAATCAAGATTAGGCTGTGACAACTCTGAAAGTCCTGTTGTCCTGTCTACCAATGTTTCACTGGTGGTTTTTGAGTTGAACAGCTTAATGAAGCTACCAAATTCGTATAAATCTGAATCAATGGCGATGACCTCTTTACCAGTCGCGAAAGGAGAAAACGTATCGATTACCCCTTGTAATGCCTCATCCCTCTCCCCAATACTGGCCGCTCCTTCAATTGCATCTAAAAAATCGCTTGCTGCTGTGTTTCCATTGGTGATTGTCGATACTTGATCATCCGGCTCCGGTTCTCGAGTTGTTGGGTCATAGATGTTTGAGAACCTGAATAAGGTTACCGCTTCGGTTTCTTTTGATCTTACTTCTGCCATAGCATTGTTTATTAACGTGATAAGTGTCTATTTACCTGACCTATGAATGTGTCAGTTAGGGCACGACTAAGAACCTTCAGTTTTCCATAAAATGAAATTCGATTTTCGGGCCATTTTTGACCTAAATGCATCCGCATGTGCAGAATTTCTAGAAGAAGGAAAATACGAAGGGTTTTACCCAAGGTCATGGCTATCAGAGATGAACAGGGCGGTAGAAAACAGTTGCGAAGCCGCCATTAAGTAGTTTTCAGAGTATGAGCAGCCTGAGATCGGTTAAGGAAAAATCCTAAGAGGACACATCTCGATTGCCGAGAATCGTGGATTAAGTTTTAATCAGATGCACGGATTTGACTAAAATGAAAAGATAAAGATGGAGGATGACTACACCTACACACCCTATTCGCTTTCCTCTTACAGATTGGCGTATTTTCTATTGAGCATAGGGCGCAACTCTGTAAGGCTGATGAATTCTATTGCCAATTGGTTGAATTCCCTTTTGGCCTTCTGAAAGGATTCTTTTTCCTTCTTGGTCAACGGAGGTGGTGCAACAAAGTAGAAATCAAGCAGGTCCTCTGATTGATCAAGATTCTTAGCAATATCTAAGAGTGTATCCCTTCGCCTCTTGGTCTTGTCCAATTCTGTTTCTAATACCCTTTTAAGATTTCCACTTTTACACTCGATACAAATTACTCGTTGTCGTGTTCCATGAACCAAGGCCAACACATCGAATTCAATCATTCCCAGATTGTATTCTAGCGCACTTTCCAACTCGAACAAAGTCAGCGATTCAAACTGAACGTTTTTCCTACTCGCTTTAAGTTGACTATTGAGCGTAGTGTTTACAAAGCAACTTAACCAATGCCCAGAAAGTAGCTGTGCCGCAGCTCGGTTATTGATAGGGAAATTCCATTCTTCTGCCCAAAAGGACTTATCATCAGACAAGATTGAATCGATAGAGTCTTTGGTGAGAAGAGAATTACTTCCGACTGATCCAGCAAATTTGGTAAGTCTTTTAAGCAGTTCTCGCCTTAGACCACCGTTGTTGGAGAGCCGCGTTCGGTTGGTTCTAATTGTGACGGTATTTGAATTATGCCGTAATGCGGATAAGAAGATGCTTAGAGCCTCGTAGTGACTTACAACATACATCGAAAGCTCCTTAGACTTCTCGGAGAACACGGTAAATCGCTTTGGAAGAAAACCCAGTACTTCCAACTGTTGAATAATGTAAAGGCTGCTGGAAACATCTTGGATTTCCGAGGCCTGAACCACTTTATCCTGACTCTTATCCCGCTGGAAGATTTTGACCAGATCGGAGTTTTCCTTGTGACCCAAGAATTCATCGAATGGCACAAGCTCCGATTTGGAGATCAGATCCTGTCGCATAGCTACCAGATTTTCGTAGTAACCATTTATTGACAATGCCAAACCACTCGCAATTTCTCGGTCGCCAATTTTGACCATGGCAGCAATTACCTCGTCAATCTTCCCAATGAAAATTTTACTTTTTCAGGAATATCACTCATGAACGCGTAACATATAGTCTTTCAGACATGGAGAGTTATCATGTTAATACTCTTAGTTCATTGGATTGCTTGCCAGTTGATTAATCAATTTTCAGCTGATAAACTGAATAACAACTATTGGAGCATGGTTTGCCATCTTGGTTGCATGGGCAAGTGATCGCGACCCCCTCCTTCGCTTGTTTAATTAGAATTGGACACTTAGTAATTTCCCATTCATTTTGGTCAATTCTTGGAAATCCTATCTCGTCCGAACCCAGAATCCTAGTTCCCCCATCGGTAATCAGTTTCAGTCCCCATTTCGGGTTCTTGCTGTCTAATACCACTGTAAAATATTTCTCGGATTTCATCTTTCCGATACAGAAATCCCCAGCAATGGCCTTGATAGCGAAGCCCTGCAAATAGGATTCAGAATAGACCACCTTTCCAGAGTCGTCTTTAATTACCAAACCTGAATTACCAAACTCAAAGGAATGATCCGAAAGTTTAAAGCATGAAGTAGGGTCAAATTGTTCCATGTGATGTTTTTTAAGGGTTGAGCCTCAAATCTGCATGGTTAACACGTGGTACACAATTCGACTTTATTGAATTATTTTAGCATTTTAAGCCCTGAGATAAATTCAACCTGATGTGGTAGAAAGTAGGCACAAACAATGAGTTATGCGAACTTCATATTCGAGTTAATTAATTCCTTGTCAAAGAGTGAAGCGGCACGAGTAATAAGTCACTTGAGCAGCCTCGGAACACAGCACTCTAAACTCCAAACATTATTATTCAAAGACTCTCGATCCGCTCGAACCGTTGATTCTGAAATCATCCGAAATCGAATTTCCTCTGAAGAATTAAGAACCTACTTTTCTTACCACAAAGGAGGGTTACAGGAACATGTTCTGAACGTCCTATTGGAACTTGATGCGGATGACCATGTGGTTTATCGCAATCATATTATGGATGCTCTTAGCAAAGCCACAGTTTTATATAACAAAGGTTTTGAAGAAAATGCGGTAAAAGCAATTGACAAGTTACTGACGAAGGTTGATCCACAGTTTAACGCTGATTTGCGATTGCTAGTACTAAACGAACAATACCGATTGCTAAAGAGAATTCCGCTTTTAAAGCGTCCAGCTCTATTGGAAGCGGTTGGTGGACATAGAAAGGCTGTGATTCATATTCTTACAAACGAAGCAGAATACGATGAACTAAGTGAGAAAATTCATTTTTTGTACTTATCTGCAAGGCAATCTAGTGCGAGTGAATGTACCGATCAGCTATCGCTTCTATTCCAAAACCCATTGCTAAAAAGTGAAACCAGTGCCCTTTCATTTAAAGCAAGGTTGAATTTTTATATGTGCCATGTTTTCAAGCACAGCCTACTAGGAGAAGCCACAAAGCAAGTTGCTATCCAGAACCAAATTGTTTCATTATGGAAACAATACCCCGACTTTAGAAAAAGAAGACCTTTTCTGTATCAGTACTCCTTGGTGAATCTTCTTAACGGCTACTGCAAAGCCGGAAACGACCAGAAATTTGATGTCGTATATAAAGAAGCAATGTCCATAAAAATACTCAATAAGAAAGAGAACGCGGCTGGATATATTGCCCTGATCAGTTGTAAGCTATACTTCCTGCTTAATATAGCAAGTACTGATAAGGTTATCGCATTTGCCAAACGAATTGGAGCGGAATTGCCAACCAAAGCCAAATATGCCATACCCGGAACCATCATTAACCTACAGTATAACCTTGCCAGTGTCCTGTTCATTTCTGGAGAGTTTGAAGAAAGTGAGCGGGCGTTAAGGATAATTACAGATACCAAAACTGAGCTGCGGTTCGATATTCAAGGCACAGCACGAATCTTACTTAAACTGTCTTGTTTTGGCCGCAAGGACAGTGAATATATCCATAGCCTTAACATGGCTTGCCGTAGGTTTTTTCGAAGCCATAAAATGGTTGACAAAATGCAAGGAATCACATTCCGATTGGTTGACAAGCTACTTAATCAACCAGAGTCAGAGCACCTGTCAACTCTTCAGTTTGAACTTGAAAATCTTAAGGAATTACAAAATAATATTCCGACACATCTGGGTATCGAAGAGGTCATCATGTGGGTCGAATCAAACTTTCAGGGCGTACCGATTAGAAAAATTTGGGAATCCAAACGAACGGTCAAGGCGGACTGACCTTCTTCAAAGGATTATGGCTCAGGGCACAATTAGCTCAAAATCAGCCGGAAATTAGAATTAGTGTTTAAGTGGATTTAGGTGACTTTCATGCGCCCTAAGAACCGCGTATGAACACCAATAATCACAATGGATTAGAAGAAAAGGGAACGAACTTCCGCTATCGGCTTTCCGTATTGATAATACTGGTTGCAACTCTTGGAATTGGGTCAGTAGCCTATCTGGCCATGTGTTGTGGTTCGGATTTAAGCGGAGATACTGTATTCACAGCAGTGATTGGGCTTGCAGGAACATGGGTGGGTACTATACTGGCCTTTTACTTCTCTAAAGACAATTTTGAGGCAGCAGAAAAAAGCACTCGGGCGATGGTGGATAAGTTCCGAACATCCACTCAAAAACTGGCATCAACACTTGCGAGCAGTGTGATGCTTAAAATTTCACAAGCGGCAGTTCTAGTGTTGAAAGACGAAGATCAATCGATCATCCTATTAACCAACATTCTTGAAAAAATGGGCGACCATTATCGATTGCCAGTGCTGGACACAAGTGGAAGGTTGCTATACATAATCCATCGCAGTATGATAGATCGTTTTTTGGCTCAGTCATTCCTTACTCAGAACAACGACAATCAGCCATATACTCTCAACACTTTGCTGTCTGATAGAACTGCTGGGGATGCTATTAGCAAAGGAATCGTTACTGTAAAACCCACAGACACACTTCATTTGGCCAAACTGAAAATGGAGCTTAAACGAGAAGATGGGGTTATGTGCTCGGATATTTTCGTAACGGACGATGGCACCAGAAACGGCAAAGTTCTGGGGTGGATAACCAATAATGACCTGAACAAGCATTCTCATGTCGAGGGTTAGGAGGCTTGGTATTTCAAAGGTTCTTTCTTTAACAAAAGAGGCTCTGACTTGGTTTGTATTGATACTTGCACCAATAGGACTTGTGGTTGGAATGGTCGCTTTGAGCGAAAGAGACACTCTTTCCAAAAAATATCAAAAAGCTCTTCAAGACGCATTTGAACCTCAATACTCGGAGGTGTATCGACACTTAACTCAAATTAACTTTAACAACAGCAATCTGATTTGGAATCAGGACTCAACAAAGTTGTTGGTTGCTACATGGACACGTTTCCCTCAGAGCTTCACCGGGAGTAATAACGATTCTCTGCTAACTAATTGGGGAGATACATGGGTGACTGTAGTTCCGGAACTCTATAATTTCTGCAACAAGCTGAACAGCAAAACGGATGACGAGCTGACTCTCCGTCTGGAACAATTACATGGACTTCCCTCTCATAAATGGAGAAATCCTGATGGCACCGAAATAAACCCATTGACCCATGTAGTTGAAATGTGGGTAAGGCCAAAAGACCTTTTTAGACCATGTGTTGACTCAGAGATTAACGATTCTGAATGCCGTATTGAAATGAATGATAGTCTTATCAGTGCCGACCACCTTAAATGGTTGACAAACCGCAATCGGTCGAGTTTCAATCAGACCGGAATGAAATCAAAAGACTTCTTATCTAAAATCAATGGCTATCCGTTCACCAGATTGGGTTACACATATGATTGGGGAAATCGAGACACTGAAATCGGGTTAAGCGAATTTGTAATTGACTCGGGGGCTGTGGTCAGTGTGCTTTCTGTTCAGGGCATAAGAGAATATTGCAGATGAATTCAAATCAACTAACCGTATAACAAATTAATTATGAAAAGAGAAGAGCGTAAGCAACTCAGACAAGAAAGAAGACAGCGAATTAAAGACCGTAGGGAGGCGCGAAGAAATGAACGAAGAATAAGAAAAGAGCTTCAAAGAGGTAAATGGAATGAGGCTAAAGCAAAAATTGCCGCGTTACCAGATATAGAAGAACTCGAACAGACAGTCTATGAAGAACGATTTGGTGAAGTGTGGCCAGCTGTAAAAGCCGTGCTAGAATTTGGTATTAGCTTAAGAGTAACCGGAGCAAAGTTCGACCAAACCCTTACCTCAATTATCGAATTGGGTGATGAAATGGCCGAGGGAGACGAGATTACGGATGAAAAATCCAAAGAACTTATTGAGAAACTTCAACAGATATGGGGGTGGATGCAGACGATTCTTACTGTCGTTAAAATCTTCACTGGAGATGAGGCCGATAAGGTCATTGATAAGATCATTGAGATCGGTGATTGGATCTTGGACGAGGATGACAAACAGTAGCTGTAGACTTCGCATGGGAGCGTAGGAATTCGCCTAATAACAGTTTGAATAAAAAATAAGAATAATGAATATCGAAAAATTCGTTGAGCGTAGACTGAAGGCCAATGTGCTCAGGTTCAGTAACGAAATGTACAGACCAGGAATCGTTATCGATGATGACGATAATGACCGGATGATTGGTCACATAGCGGACGTATTAGGCGGTAATCCAGACATGGGTAATTGGGCTATCCGAAGCCACTCAGCCAACATACTCGTTGCGACAAAAATTTCGGGTACCAGAAAGGGAGACTTAGCTGTTCAATTTCTTCAGCTTTTCGGAGTGAATATCGCAGGAAACTTTGAACATGAAATCACATTTCATTTAGAAAAAGTAACCTCCAAGGACCTGCAGGAAAAAGATCTCACAATTGAAATTATGTTAGACGCATTACGAGAAAAAGACATCAATAAATGGCGCTCAATAAAGCGAGATTTTGTTGTTACGGAGACGTATTACGCGGAGGAGTTTAGCGTGAAATTTCACAGAAAAGGGGACGCCAGTGCGGAGGTAAAAGTTAAAGCCGAAGTGGATGTTGAGGCTTCAGCGAAAGTAGAGTGGGAAACAGAAGGAACTATTAGAGTCACCAACAACGGCAATGTTCCTTTCGCTGTACGTGGGTTTGTCGTTAAAAAACCTTTAAATGACCAGTAATCATGTGTAACGATAAGCAGACAGGAATATGCATTGAAACCATCAATCGAAGCTTACACGATGGAACCATGTGGGCTGCAATAGCGGGAACACTGGTGGTGATGTTTATGGATTTGGCAAATCCATTTGCTGGATCTGTTTGTAGGCAGTATGCCTATAGGCTGTTTGAAAACCTCGAACTGATTCACATGTCTGGATTTTTAAAGATTGCCACGTTTGCTGTTTTCATTTCTTTTATTGGAGCTATTACCAGTTGGGTAGAGAGTCCAAGAACCCGATCTGATGCATTTGCGCGCGGAATGTCGGTAATGGCCTTGATGTCATTAGGACCAAAGGACAGCATAGACCAGCAGCTAACAGAAGCCACCTCCTCTTTCAAGCATGAAATTCTACAATCTTATAATCAACAGCCACGCTATAGTTCGGTGTTCTCAGCTGGGCTGATTTTTCCTGGCGTACCTATTGAATCGTCCGTTAAATCCAAACTGTCGAAACCACAAGAAACCAAGTTCAGACCCAACGCAAGTATTGAACAGAACAATTGGATTTCCGAATCAAAGCCTTCATACAGTCTTTTTTCCCTTTTCACAAATGAAATAGAAATACACAAAGTGGGCTATTCATTCAACAAGGGAGATTCCATAGAGGTAATCCGAGGAACAGAATTTGAAACGCCTTTAAGAAAATACAGGTACGTTCAAGTTAGATACCTATCTAAGGATGGAGAGGTCATGTCAGGGTGGATTTATGCAGGCAGAGGTTCATGGCAGAACATCAAATTTCACAGCGAATAGATGGCTATTCTGCTAATCATAACGGATAAACTATGAAATATTCAATCAAATTCATTCAATCGGAGCTGACAAAACAAGGCTATAATCCAGGTGGAATAGATGGTGTTTTAGGCCGCAACACACTCGGAGCGCTAGAAAGGATTCCAAGTTTAGCAAAGGAATGGTCGACAGAGCGAAAACTGGTAGGATTCATTCAGCTCACTGCGCAAAAGGAAAACATTGAAGTTGGCAAGATCGATGGACTTTGGGGGCCTCAGACAAGTTATGCCTATGATTGTCTGTTAGAGTTACGAAAACATGGTGCAGTGCCCGTCTTTCGCAGGCCATGTGACGAGGTAGACGTCAACCCGAACGATTGGCCATCAGAGAAACCGCAACAGAATATCATTGATTTCTACGGTGAGGTCGGTAAAAACCAGACATCTGTTGAAGTAGCCTACCCACACATCTTGGATTGGGACAGAGACGTATCCACTACAAAGATTACCTGCCACCAAAAAGTCGGTGATAGTTTGGTTAGAGTACTATCAAAGGTCAAAGACCATTATGGAATGGATGGAATCCATCGATTAAAACTTGACATCTGGGGAGGCGGTTTCAATGTCCGTAAGAAGCGTGGTGGTTCCGAGTACTCCATGCATAGTTGGGGTATTGCAATGGACTACGATCCTAGCAACAACAAACTCAATTGGGGAAGCGACCGCGCATCCTTTGCCCAACCAGATTATAATAAGTGGTGGGAGTTGTGGGAAGAAGAAGGTTGGCTTAGCTTGGGAAGAGCTCGGAACTTTGATTGGATGCATGTTCAGGCTGCGAAACTTTGATATTATAGGACAGGCACAATATTTAACCCACCACCTATTCCCTATCTTCACTCAAAATCTTGATTGATGAATGTAATTTGTCTTCATGATGTGGCTTTCTTCTCGCTAGTAGAAGAGGTTGTGGACCGCATCAAAGAAAAGCGGAGCATCGAGCACAACCGTTGGATTCTTCCCAATGAAGCCATGTCGGTGCTCGGAATCAAAAGTAAGACCACCCTCCAGAAGCTTCGGGACGAGGGAAAAATCCGATTCTCCCAACCTCAGAAGAAGGTAATCCTCTATGATCGAGAATCCCTCCTAAAGTATTTAGACACCCATTCAAAAGACGTGTTCTAATGGATGACTACGAAGAAGCTGACTCGACCGCGGAGTACGAAAACGAATTGGATGAGGTTGAGTATGCCAAAGGATTCAATTGGGGTTATGTGATTGGAGAGCATAACCCAACGCTTGCTCAAGAACTCATGAGGGACTTGGAGCATGATGGCGGACGTGGGAGTGGGTTGATAGCGGGATTCCGAGAGTTATTTCGTGAGAAAGAGCAGGATAGGATGACTGATCTGGATAGTTTGAGGAGTAGAGATCAGCAGAAGCGCGACTTAGAACGATGATGTGATAGCCTAAATTCCCTATCCTATACTTAATACCATCAAATCATGCCGTACTGTCTCTATTGTGGTAAGACAAAGGAGAGCTCCGCATTTACAAGCAGGGAGCATGTGATTCCGAAAACCTTGGACGGCAATTTTAATGGAAGAAACCCATTCATTATCTCCACCGTATGTAACACCTGTAATCACACTGCGGGCGAGTATGTCGATTTACCATTCGCGAAATCATGGTATCTCAGTAATGACAAGGCGGACAGCTACACGCAATATTATCCTATCACAGCAACTACGAAGATTCCCCTGCGATATATGGGTGAACTTTCGAATATTGAGTTTCAGGGATATGTATGTGAATTTTGGTTCGGACCTGCAGGTGATACAATTTACCATTTTCACAAACCGCACCCCAAGCCAATAGCTAAGCTTGGGGTGAGTAGGATGAAAATCCATCAGAAGAAAATTGATCCCGGTTTCGTTTTTCTCTTCTTTTCTTCTGATAACCCAGAATGGCAGCGGGTTACATTCAATTCGACTCGATCTCATTTTAGGGACATTGATATTCACGCTCCTCAGGTTCAGAACGAGCGTGACATGATGCTCTTTAGACAAATTCCCCGAGAACGACTCTTGCTTTCGGAGAAATTATGGGCAATGATTGGTCAACAGCATAGCATAGACACTATAATTGACCTTGTGGCAGAGCAACGATTTATGTGCAAGTTAGCATTGGGCTTAGGTGACCTATTCCTTAAGCCAAGCTTTGCTCAGAGTGAACAGGCTGCTTTATTGCGATGTGGAATGTGGGAGAGGAACCTTCAAAAGGCCGAATCCTTGGATATTCGAGGAATTGGATTTTTCGATACTAGAAACGCAGACAATCAACTTCATAACATGTTGTCATGGCCCTATGGTCATGTCATCGGTCTTGTAGCTATACCCAACGCAGGAGTGATGCTATATTCTACATTTTACGGAGTGCACAATTCAACCACATGGCTTTCCTTAGACCAAGAGCATTGGAAGCCTGAACTTGGGCATGGCATCTTTTATCTTATGGTGCCTTACCAGAAAACTTGCATAGGGCCCTTCCGATATGAAGATTACCTGTTTCACAACACCGGAGTGAGAAGGATTCCTGAAATTGAAAAATTAGAAGAGAAATTGGAAGCAGTTGTACAACCTCCAAAGCGAATCGCCATTCGTTAAGCACACTAAACACGATGGATGTACTACTTCCTACCATGTCCTTTTATCTTGATACATCTGCCTTCAACTGTTTGGTTGATAAATTCTCAGGTGCAAAAGAAGCATTTGCAACTAGAGAGCACCTGCGAAAATCCAACAAGATTTGGATAGTATCACCATTGAACTTCTATGAGATTTTTTCCAATAGCGACCCTCATCGAAGAGAGATTCTCATTGCTCGACTATCACAACTTCTGCCCAGCCCGGGAATGATTTACAGTTCCCCGACCAGAATACTGCTAGGTCAGGTTCTGAATTTCCATCACCCTTTAACTGAATATGAAGACAACATCAATCAGGCATGGTTCTCCATTGTGAAAGATGACCGGAAGACCTTCATTTACGACTTTGATGTATGGCTTGAAAGGACTCGATACCAGAACTCTTTGCATAAAGTGATTAAATGGATTGGGTGCAACTACGAGCTAACCTCAACAGACGGGACTACAGAGGATATTGCCCTTTCAATTTATGCCGCTATCAAGACCGTAAATCCATCAGATTTTTTCCTTCAACAGAAACATGGTGAGAAGTTGTTTTATTTGAAGGTACTCGTAATTTTCTGTGTTTTCTGTTTGGGTGTTGAACCTGAGAATAAACTACTGGAAACCTTTTGGAACAGGCATGCCCCAAGTTTGAACACCTTTGAACGACTTCACCATGTTTTTGAGAAGTACCCTGATGAACTGTTCACGTCTGACGAGATTGACTTGATGGCTCATTTTCTCCTATACCATCAGGTTGAACATGTAAAAAAGGTTGATCGGGGAACTTTCCGAGATGCCCTTCATTTGCTCTATTCACAACATGCGTACAACTTCGTGACCTCTGATGGTGCGCTTTATGATTTTGTCAGAACTAATCGACATTCGGCATTGGTGGGGGTAACAGCATTTCATGGGCGGGACTTTTATTTTGTGAATTGATATCGGATGTTGAAAGAAAAAGGCCCTCATAATTGAGGACCTTGGTGTTTTGATGCTTTTCCTACGACCTGCCGAGATGAACAAAAATCGTCAGGGTGAACAAAAGTGCTGCACCATAGCATATAGGGACGAACCTTAATTTAAGCAAAGTATCGTTTTTGCTTCTGTCAATAATTAAACCTACAGTAAAGAAAAGAGCGGCCATAAATTCAGGACTAGAGAAGTTTCCTACCATGATGTGTGTTATTTAGTTTATTGCTATTATATCCCAGTCCTGAAAATCTGTCAAGCCATTCTAAGTTGGTCATTCTGCACGTAGCTTTGTTCCATGCGAAACTTTCTCCCCACTAAGAGACAATGGGAAAAATGGACCCTTCCTACTAAGTATAGCTTGATACTCGAAGCCCTTGCCGTAGGCATTGCATTTTACACAGTTCTTAGGCTTGACAAGCCCCATGATGATGGAAAGAGTGGTGAGGAGATTGTCACTCACGAATTAATCGAAATCGCAAGCCCTAAGGGTAATGCATCTCTTATCAACGGAGACTCAACAAAAGGAGACCCCGTAGTTTTTCAGTCCGATGCAAGTGGTCGCGATGAAAAAAAGCAACCCATTAAAAAGCCCGAAGGATTACTTACCATCCGTGCCCCCATCTCTTACAACAAGGGATTTCCTGTAGAAACCTTCACTGTTACAAACTATTTTGATTTCCCAATAGTATTCGCATCCGTGATGATTGATATAGTACGCTTTGACCCGTTATTGAAAAGCGGGAAAACAGGAGAAGTTATGCCTACGGTTGAATACAAAGTTGAATTGAAACCATCAAAAGGAAAGTATGAGTTACCTCTCCCAGCACCTGTTCATATAATGCCCAATGAGTCTTGGAGTTCCAAGATGTTGCTTTACACCTTATTCGCTCCATTGGACAGTTTGAAATTGCGACCTCAGGATTTTGGCACTTACGGATTTACCGTAACATTTAAGAGCAGTATTGAAGGGATAACTACCGAGTCCGTTATGATTGACTATTAGGTCAGTCTCCGACTAAAATATAACCTCCCCAATATCTTACGTGCTGTCCTTTAAAATTATCTTGAGTGCGTTGCAGTGCGGTTTCAGCGGTCTCATCTGACAAATAGCAGAAGAATTCAGACATGAAATTGGCCGAAATATCCGAGTCTGGAATATCCCATTGAGTGACGAGCATTTTTCTGCTGCCTGCTGCAAAGAATGCTCCTGTCAGGTTGGAGAAAGTTTCTCCCAAATTGCAGACACACCCCTCCCTTAGATGTAATTGCTCTCCTTCTTGGTATATATCGATGAAAAGATGGTCGTCTCCATTTGGTGAAGTACTACATGAAGTCAACGCGGTTAAGTCCGCATCGTTTTTCACATATTTGAGTACGTCATCGGCTGTGATTCTACCGTCATGCCCATTCTCTGAATCAAGCATTAGGCATATTCCAGAATCAGTTGCTTTGCTGTGACATGCGAAATGAATATACTTTGAATCCTTGATCACCGAATCCAACTCATACACTTTTGATTCAGAGGTCTGAAAATTCGTATGCGAAGCCACGTTAAAACATTGTGATGATTTCTGAATGATGGTATCAACATAACTGTTTCGGTCATTGTAGCTGAATCCAATATACTCAGAGGCATGTTCTCGTTCTAAGCTGTCATTCCTTAACAGATAGAAAAGACTTGCACAAGGAGTGTACACAATAGGATGATCCTCAAGGAAGAGCCGTTGCGTTTTTGGGTTCTTAAGGAGACCTATTGGTAAAGCACCGAGATTCTGATCAACCTCAAGGATAACCCTCCTTTTCGGTGTGATTGCAAGGGGACGTATAAGCTTATCATATAGTATTCCAGCATTTGAAACGGGTTCCATTTTTAGGGCATACATGAACGACATATACTCTTCAAGACCATACTCAGATACTGTATCATTGAGCAGCACCTTGATACTACCTTCATCTGTCACCAATCTGCTTCTGAAGTATTCGATTCTGGCGAACATTTCTAATGAATTGATGTCCAGTTTGATGACTACAGGCGTCATACCCTTCTCGATTTTCCAAGCATAAACGTTTCGCTTATTGTCAGTATACATAACGGATATGTATGTCTCATTTTTCGTGAGAACCCGTTCAATTTCATCTATCCTTACTGCGTTTAAGTTTAGTGTAGTGAATTCAGGAATATATGAACTGATTTGTCCATTCACGGAATCAACTGTTTGATTTAATGTGGCATTTTCTTTTGAACCGACCTCAACAGACGTGCCATAGTAGCTCTCACTCCCGTACACGGAATCTAAGAACGTGTAGCATTTCGAGACTGACTGACGATCTTGCTCATTCAGCTGTACCCACATTCTGTGAAGGAGTTGCTCTTTGAGTATTCTTGATTTTAATGACTGCATTACACCCCATGCTTTGTCCACGCAGTCTATGGATTCACATTGATCACGATACGTTTGGGTACTTGATAGCCTTTGGCCGTTCATGAACCGAACATATCTTCTTAATCCGTTTTTGAGCATGTCAAATAAAAATGGGTCTATTGATTCATGTCTTCCTAATCGAAGAATAGATTCAGAAAACAGTCGGAGTTTTTCAAAGTAATTAGTGGCTTGGGCATGGTCATATTTCCATGTTGTGACAGCATTACTGATTAATAGATAAATTAACTTCTCATCAACTTCTCGCGCTATTCTTGAATGCTTAACCAATAAATTGATGGCAAAATCATTGAGCTTCACATACGTATCCATTCTTTTCTTGTCCGGAATGAATTTATACATTGAAGATGCCATTTGTCCCATTTCCAAAACGCATAATATGGCCGATTCCGAAGGCAAGTCAGAGAGTTCAGAGATTGCTTTATGAAAATACTCCTCAGCTCTAATGGGATTATTCATCAATAGATACATTTCGGATAAGGTGCAGAGAAGCCACGCTTCCTTGTAGGTGTCGGTATCATTAACCATAACCTGCTTCTTGAGTGAATCTATGGTTAGATTGGAAACTACAACTGTGGATGTATTGCCTCGAAACTGAATCTGCCCACGCTTTTGGCCTATGGCATCGGTTGACCAAAGTGTGCTCAGTATCATTTGAGCTACACACATAACAAGTACATTTTTCATGTGCAGCATCAGAAAGGTTGCTATTCCTGTCGTGGCTTAAATCTAAGAAAACCGCCCATTACGGACGGTTCTTATTTCCTAACAGCTCTCAGCACTTCCACACAGAGTTCATCAGGGATCTTCGACCGCTCATAACTGTTCTTCAATCGCTCTGTCCCTCCTCTCGAACCCCGTGTAGCAGATTCATGGCACTTCGCTTTTGGACGGCACATCGGCCTTGGTCTCCATTCGGGATTGTTCGTCCATATGTCGGTAGGCTTCATTCGGAAGTCACCATATTGGCAGTAGGTGATTGTGTGCCTCAAAGGCAACTTGGACATGAACTTTTGCTTTCGGAGTTTACCACGTGGATTCTCGATGTACCAAACAAGGTTCGGGTTGAGTTTTTGGTAATGTTTTATGAGTCGGAGGGTCTTCTTGACCATCTGAATACCAAGCCTCGCTGTTTCTGTGACAGGCACCGATTTTCCATTGACCCATCTCCAATGTTTCCAACACGAGGCGACACTGAACCCTGTGCAGGGTGGTGAGGCCCAAATGATGTCCGGTATAAATGGGATGTCATCCGATTTGAGGTTAAGGATATCTTTGGCAAGATGGATGTTCTCAAAGGGTTCGATGTCTGTGGAAAAGACCTCCAAATTCAGTCGTTCCGCTGCCTTGCCGATGCTTCGGCTTCCAGCGAACAGTTCCAGGACCTTCACACATTTTCATGGTCTTTTCTGGTAATCTCCGTGTCGGGTTTGCTGTTTTCTTGAATGCTACGGTAGCGGTGATAGAGGGTCATCCAAATGGAATATGGTGTTCGTAGTCCTTTCTGGTTCAGTCCTGGGATGGAATACGCTGACAGGTGTTTCCTGACGTACTTGGTTCCATCCGCATGGATCATGATGTTCATTTCACCTTCCCTGTATCGTACTGCTTCCTTTTCAATGAGTAGTTGTTCAATCGTTCCCGCTTGTTGCAGGTCTTTTCCGAACTGTTCTAAATCATGTTCAGTGAATCGGATTGTTTTTTCCCTCAGATCATCTGAAGTTTTTGTATAGGTTTCTTTTGTTGTACGCATCTGTTGCGCTGGTACATGGGCAAAGTCTGCACCTCTCATTTCGGTATCCCCGCCTTTTCCACAGCGGTATCGGTAGAAGAGGCGCATCTTACCCTTTCTGTCATCTGGTGTTTTCAGTAGCACACCCTTTTCTCCAGTCACCTCGATAAGGCCCGTCCGTGTGAGGTTTGCAACCGCATCGGTGAGAGCTCGTCTAGAACAGCCCGTCCGCTCCCGTATTTGTGAGCCGGCTATCCAATCTCTTTTTTTACGCTGCCCAGTCTTGGGGTCTTTCCAACCCCATGTCTGACGTATGATGAGCAGTAGTAGTTTGAGTTCAACGGGGTTCAGGGATTTCAGGTGCGCATCGAAAAAGATGTTGGGGACGGGTGTCGTCCCACTCAATTCTTCATTTCGCATATATCATCTGCCGATCAGTCTTCGACCTCGATGGCAGGGAGTTCCTTTTCCTCGTCCATGTCAAATACATGGAACTCGGTATCAGGCTGATGGAACATGGTGAGAAAACGTGTTCCCTTGTCGGTGACACGCATCATCCCCACCTTGTACCAGAGTGTTTTTTCCACCCCGTCCACCTTGACCTGTTTTTTGGCACAGACCTGTAAGTACTTCATGACCATTCTTCAGTTTATTCACGGTGAGTAATATTCGACCTACTCTGACTGAAGAACGATGACGCTGATTGAGAGAAAATGCAGGGCAATTGCGAAGCACAAATGGACATTTCGACTTTTAAGATATATTGTGCGACATTCAAATTCCACAAACAATTTGTAGAACACATCAGAACGGGTCAACCTAAATAAGACCTTTTTAATAATGATATGCCTTGCCTTCTCCTATTCCAAACGATACATCGTTTCTTCATCAAAGTACCGT